>JBDRLK010000054.1:0-3431 GCA_043813155.1 Pseudomonadota bacterium
CTTATTCCGGCGCGCCTGGGGCGCGCAGCTGCAAAAAGTCCGCCAAGGGCGTGCAGCACCATACCCGGCGGCGCTAGCCTGTGCCGTGTTCCCGGGCGCCTTCGAGCATCTCCGAGGCGGCGGACCTGCTCTTTTTCGTGATCTTTTCACCGCCCAGCATCCTGGCCAGCTCCTCGATCCTGTCTTTCCCTCGAAGATCCCTGACGTATGTTATCGTGCGGCCTTTTTCGACCATTTTTCCCACGAGCACGTGGCTGACGCCGAATGCCGCGATCTGCGGCAGATGCGTGATGCACAGCACCTGGTTGAGGTCCGAGAGCCTGAGCAGCTTCCTGCCCACTGCTTCGGCCGCGCCTCCTCCGATACCCGCGTCGATCTCGTCAAAGATAAACGTTTCCCCGCCGCCGCCGCTTCGCAAAGCGACCTTGAGCGCCAGAAAAACCCTGGACAGCTCTCCGCCCGATGCTATTCTTCTCAGGGGCGCGTAGTCCTCCCCCTCGTTCGGCCTGAAGAGAAACTCCACTTCATCACCCCCCGTTTCATCGAGCCATTGCGCCGGCTCGAGGGCGCCGGCGATCTCCTTTCTGCTCCTCACGTCGATGTCAAAATCGACGTTTCCGAAGGCAAGGTCCTTCAGCTCCTTCAGGACCTCCTTTTTCAGCCTGGCCGCCGCCTTGGCCCTGAGGCGCGTTATTTTGTCAGCGCCCTTCACGAGGCCGGTCTCGATCAGCCTGCACGTTTTTTGGAGCTCCCCGAGATTGTGGTCCAGGTTTTCCAGGCAAGACAGCTCTTCTTCCATGCCCGCCAGGCCGGCGAGGATGTTTTCTATGCTTCCTCCGTGCTTTTTCTTCAATCGCTCGATCTCGTAGAGCCTCTCCTGCATCGCGTCCACGGACTCCCCGTCGAAATCCAGGTTTTCCATGATCGAGCCGAGCGACCTTTCGAGCTCCCCGAGAAGCGCGCTGATGTCGCCAACGTACCGGGCGCATTCGGCAAGGCCTTCCATGTGGCCGGACACCTTTTCAAGCTCCCTCGAAACCCCGGCGACCCTGCTCGAGACGCTCCCCTCCGAATCGAAAAGCTCTAGGCTCGAGGTGCGCAGCGCCTCGCTGATCCTGCCGCGGTTTTTCACGATCGAAAGCCTCGAGCGGATTTCCTCGTCCTCCCCGGGTTTCAGCGCGGCCCTCCTGATCTCCCGCACCTGGTGGCCCAGGTAATCGATCCTGTATTCCCTCTCCGACGCCGCGGCCACGATCTTTTTCTTCTTTTCAGTTGTCTCGCGCCAGCGGGCGTACAGCTGCGCGTATTCTTCCCGGGGCTTTGAATGACCGCCGAAATCATCAAGCATGGCGCGCTGGACTTCAGTGGAGGCGAGGCTCACCTGCTCGTGCTGGCTCGCGATGCAAAGCAGCTTTCCAAGCTCTTCCTTGAGCCTGCCCGTTCCAACCGTCTTTCCATTGAGAAAGCAGCGGCTCCTGCCCTTCCGGTCTATCTGCCTTCGCACGGTGATGGCTCCCCGCGATCCGTCGTCCTCCTCGAAGACTCCCTCGATAACGGCTTCGCCGGCTCCTTTCCGCACATAATCAGGCCTCGCCCTGCCGCCCGCAAACAGGCCGACGGCCGTCGCAATGACGGACTTGCCCCCGCCCGTTTCGCCGGAAAGTACGTTGAGCCGAGAAGACAGGCGCAGCTCGGCCTCTTCGATCAATACGAAATTCCTTATGGACAACTTCTTCAACATGGACTATTAAAAGCCTGTCTTGAAACCAGAAAACATGTACACCACATTCCACATTAAATCCACAGCCCGGAAAAATATATTGCCGCAAAAAAGCCACCTGGAATCCGGCAGATCCCGAAGCGGAAATAGTGTGCCCTTTTCCACGATGACACTCATCATCGCACTGCTGCTTGTCTCTCACTGCCTCCACGCGTGCAGGATCAAGGAGGACGTGGAAAAAAGCGATTATCACAAGCTTAAAAACATGCTGCTGCGGCTTTCGAAGCAGCCCGAAGACCTCATGCCCGGCGAGCTGGAAAGGCACAAGACGCTCGAGCTGCGATCGGAAAGGGTCAGCGAGATCCGCACCAGCTGCTACGAGGCCTATAACAAATTCTTTGTCGCCTCTCAGCTGAGCGGCAATGCCGACAAGCTGATTGACAACATAAAGGCAAGCATGGAGCAGCACAAGGACCCCGAAGAAATACTCGGCCTGAAGCAGAAGGCCGAAAGCATGCTGGAAGAGTCGAACCGGCATCTCGAGCAGGCAACCAGGATGAAGGAGACCTGCTACGCCCTGATGGAAGAAATGGAAAAACCCCGGCATTGACCGCCGACCCTGGCCTGCCCTTCGATCCCCCGGAATCGTGAATGCACCCTAATAACAGTAGGTTCTTGACAAGCCCTGTTTTTTTCATAGTATGATTCAGCTCGAAATAAAACTGAAAGGAGGACTACAAAAAATCCAATGGAGCAGCCAAAACAAACCCCGTCAGACGTTCAGAATGAGGAAGAAGAGAGCTTTGCGAGCCTCTTCGAGAAAATCTCCAAGGAAAGCCAGATCAAGGAAGGCGAAATCGTAAAAGGGACGATTATCAAGGTTTCGAAGGACGCCGTGCTCGTCGATATCGGCTACAAGTCCGAAGGGATCGTTCCGATCTACGAGTTTGCCGATCCAACCGGCAAGGTGAAAAGCATAAAGGAAGGCGACGTCGTAGAGGTCCTGCTCGAACGTTGGGAGGACGACAACGGAAACGTCGTCATCTCCAAGTACGAAGCGGACAAGATGCGCGTGTGGGACGAGATCAGCGACGCCTACAAGCAGGGCGAGCCGATCGAAGGCACGATCACGCAGAAGATAAAGGGCGGGCTCAGCGTGACCATCAGGGGAGGCGTCAAGGCCTTCCTGCCCGGCTCGCAGATCGACCTCAAGCCCCCCAAGGACCTCGACCAGTACCTGAACAAAACTTTTTCTTTTACGGTTCTCAAGTTCAACAAGAAACGGGGAAACATTGTTTTGAGCAGGCGCAGCATCCTCGAGAAAAAGCGTGAGGAGCTCAGGAGCCAGACCCTCGAGCAGCTGCGCGAGGGAACGGTCGTTGAAGGAGTAGTCAAGAATATTACGGAGTACGGGGCGTTCATCGACCTGGGCGGAGTGGACGGCCTGGTTCACATCACGGACATGTCCTGGGGGAGAATCAATCACCCCAAGGACATCATGAGCGTGAGCGACAGGATCAACGTCGTCGTCCTGAAGTACGATGCGGAGACCGAAAAGGTAAGCCTGGGCATGAAACAGCTGAAGGAAGATCCATGGATGAAGGTCTCCGAGAAATACCCCAAGAACGCAAAGGTGAATGGAAAAATCACCATGACGTCCGACTATGGGATATTCGTGGAGATAGAAGAGGGCGTCGAGGGGCTCGTGCAT
>JBDRLK010000055.1:0-8639 GCA_043813155.1 Pseudomonadota bacterium
ATAGCGCTTTTCCCCAATCCTCTTCATCATGTACTCTCCCCCTGCGGCTGTCAAGGGAGCTTTGCGAGCGTAAAAATATGGCAGACATGTGCTTTCGCTATTGCGGTAAGCTCAAAACCCGCATATCATTTTAAAAAAAAGCCATGACAAGACCTTCGAAGAAAATGTCCGCGTTCCATCCCTTTTTCCTGATCGTGCTTTGCGTGCCGATCGCGGCCGCGGCCGGTTGCGACGGTGGCGGGGACAACGGCAGTGGGGACGCGGCCGTGGAAGACCTGGCGGGTGAGAGCGAAATGGACCTGACGGACGACCCATCCCCGGATACCGGGGATGACATTGTCGCCGACAGCCCGGACATGGCCGACGCCGCGGACATGGCCGACGCCGCGGACGCTGATGAAAGCCCGGACACGCCTCCGGATGCCCTTGTGAGCGGCACTGTTACGCTTCCCTTCGACCTCACGGTCGAGGGCAGGGGCGAAAGCGGCATCGGCGCGATCTCGTTCGCGGGAAGCGTGGGCCTTGTCGACGTGGGCGCCGAGCTTCCGGCCCTGGCCTATATCATCACGGACTGGGAGGCGTACGGCTACACGCTCTACCATGTCCTGGCGCCCGCGAGCCGCAGCCTCAACGTCATGTACCTTTACTGCGGAAGCGCCTACGAGGACTCCTTTGATTACGTGTGGCACGAGTCCTATGAAACGGCCATGTATTACGAGCGCGGCCGGGGATCGTGCGCGTCCGTGGAGCGCGTCGTTGAGGCGGACGTGGAGATCTTCGACCTCTCCGCCATGCCGCGTCCGGAAGAGCTCGTCACGGGATTCACGGTTACGGGCCCTCTGGTGAACATCAATGGCGCCGGGGGCACCTTGACCGTGAACGACCGGGCCATGAACGCCTACCCCTTTGGAACGGTTGACTGCACCACGGAGTGCACGGCCGACCCGGCCGACGGCTGGTGGGAGCTTCACATGGCCATGGAGGAGCCGGCCTCGAACGACCACTGCTTCGGCATACTCTATCTTTTCCTCAACAACCCGACGCTCATACAGTTCGCCTACGGCTTCTGCCTGCGCTCCCTGGCCCACATGGCGGACGAGGTCATGTGGGCCGGTTGGACGGCCCCGGAGGGCGGCGGCGGCGGCAGCCGGCAGCATGCGGCAGCGCCGCGCCACCCGGAGCTCGGGCACATCCTGCGGCCGGACCCGCGGAATCAGCCTGGATGGAATAAATAATGAGATGCCATATCCAGGCAACGGCCAAGAACGCACCGCTCCAGCCCGTGCAATGCAAGGCCAGGATCGGGGGCGAGTGGACCGGCTGGGTCGACGTGTCGAACGGGCAGTCGGATTACACCTGGTCGTCCATACGTCTGCACGCGGCCACCGGGCTGCACTCGGTATGGGCCCAGGACGAGGGAGGCGTCGACCAGGTTTACTACAACACGGGCGACGCCGCGACCAACGCCTGGAACGTGCCCGTGGGGATCTCGAGCGGGATCGACCACGCGGTCATGCCGGTTGTGGACGCGGACGGCGAGGGCTATGCCCACGTCGTGTGGACCGAGATGAAGCTGGAGGCGGGCGAGGACGGCGAGGGGGACGTCTGCTACCGGAAGGTGCGGTATGAGGACCTTGCGGAATAGTCTTATGCGCGCCGCGGCATCGGCATGCCTGGCGCTACTGCTCATCCCCCCGGCGGCAGCCCTCGCGTGGTGGACGCCCATCGGAAGCGCGCATCGGGCCATTGCCGAAGCCGCCCTGGGCAACGCCCACTGCGCCGAGTTCATCGACTACCTGGGCCTGGACCCGGCCGCCGTTGCCGCGTACGCGCAGGAGCAGGAGCCATGGCGGGGCGACTACCGGACCCACACCGCTTACTGGGGCATCATCACGCCGGACGGGGACGGGCTGCGCTACACCAACGACCTGGGGTACGTGGGCGAGTCGCACGACCGCGACGGAAGCGACCTGCCCGGGGAATACGACAGGTCCGTCGACGTTATCGGCGCCGTGCTTCACTCGGCCGCCGACTGCGCCGTGATCATGGGCCACTCGCCCGGCAATGACTGGTATGTCAACAGCGCCTATGAAGCCATAGTCGAGGGCGGCGGCAACAACCGGTCGGACACGGCGTGGGATTCGCCCGCGCTGCCTTTCAACGAGGGCGCGTGGGAGCGCTACGTGTACACGGGCGAACCGGTCAACGAGGCGCAAAAGCTGTACCTGGACACGCACGCGAATTTCGCCTGGTGGGACTCGAACGTGCCCGAGCTGCAGAAGACACTTGGCGGCACGCTGCTCGACGACGCGGCCGAGCGCGCCGTGAAGAGCGGCAAGCGCTGGACCGAGGCCGCGCTCGTGGATTTTCTCTCGAACCGGGTTCTCGTCTCTCCGACCGAAGCGACCGTTGCCTGCAACGAGCTGCCCGGCCCGGAAAGGATCGTGAACTCCGGCGCCCTTGTCACGTTTCACTACGAGGTGAACGGCGACCGGCAGTCAACGGACATCACGGCGGGCGACGAGACGGTCTCCCTGGGCCCTGCCGACCCCTTTTCCCTGGAAGCTTCCGGCGACTCGCCGGAAATCGCGCTCAATGACGCGGGAGCCATGCGCGCGCAGCTCGTCGCCTATCATAATTTCTTCGACCTCGACGTCAGGGTCACGGCCGGCGTCGACTTCACGGTCGTGCAGGCTCCCCAGGCCGCGCTGCGCACGGACGCCGACGACGCCGACGGGAACACCATCCCGGACTACGACATCCTGACCGAGGAGGCGCCCGTGATTTTCGAGCAGTCCACGGGAGAAATCGAGCTGCGCGTGGTGGACATCCTGGGCTGGGGAGGCGAGGTCATCGCTGCGTTCAACGATCAGACGGAAATCCCCTGGGAGATCGAGGAGGTCGGCATCTATCGCGTTCGCACCACGGCTTCCAACACCATGTACGGCCCCAACTCAGACACCGCTGAAATCGAGCTCGAGGTGGTCGCCGGCCTTCCCGAGCCCGAGGACATTCCCGAGGAAGCCGCCCCCGAAGAAGCCATCCCGGAAAGCACGGACGAGCCCGAGGCGCCGCTTCCCGAGCCCGGCGAAGACGCAGCCGACGCGGGCGGCGAAGACACGGACGACGAGCCCTCCGGCGGCTGCGGCTGCTCCCTGGCCGGAGCCCTTTGACGATGAAGCCCATTGAAAAAGGATAATTCCTGGTCCGGATACTGTTTCCTCATCAGTCCCAACTTCTTACTGCTGATACCTCTTTTACTTTTCCTTCCTCATCCAGAGTAATCTCAAAATCATTTTTAAGAAACACCGGCCCAACAAAACAAACGTCTATTCTCGCCTCGTAAATTACATAGTCTACCCGACGCTTTGCGACTTTCTCGACGATATCAAGAAACTCCGAGGGCTCATAATCGACTAAAAAGCATTTTTTATATGAAGGATATTCCCTCACGCAGTCTAAATAAAAGTCGTCTTCAAGACATTCCTTAAATGCGGGCTCTGGCTCGATGCACTTGCTGTTCAACTCGCCGTCCGTTAACTTGATGCGATATGACAAAAATGATCTCAAAAGCAAGCCAGGTTCATTGTATTTTTTCAGACTGGAAACAACCTGAGCGGCCGGCATCCCGACGGATACCTTATTGTGAACAATTCTGGCCATAAAATAGTTTTGGCAGCCGCTTACAAGAACAAACATGGCAAGAGCAGACGCAATTACCAGCCCCGCAATCAGCAAGAGTATTATCGATAATATTTTCTTTCGTTTATCTACCTTGCCGTAGCAGTCACCACAGTAGTGGAAGGTTCCATATTGGCCCGAAGAATCCGGATCCAGGGGCTTCCCACACTTTGCACACAATGATTTGCGGTTTTTCTTTAAAGATTTGTACCTGCCGTATAATGTTGCTGCCAGCAAACCAATACCTATGGCAATGATTACAATCGCCGACAGGTTCCTTTCAATGACTAATCGAATCCACATCCCGAAGGGCATCTTGTGAACAAATTTGGATGCAAGCAGGGGCAGGCAGCTTTCCATGCATGGGAGCAATACCAGGAAGAAACCAAGGATAGCCAGGAGTGTCAGCGGTAATAGAGTCGGATCTATGTTTTTTCTCTTTTTCACAGATCAAGAGCCTGTTTTCTGCAGTTCATGGCGTCTCTCCCCCGGAAAATGCAGGACCTCCGGCTCTGCCCGGTGTCGTTGGGCCAGCTTGGTGTTGAGCCAGAGCACGCGGTTGAGGACCTGGCGGGCAAAGGGCATGAGGCCGGTGCGGACAATCGCGACCCACAGGGGGTCGACCTTCATCCAGGCGACATTGTACATGATGCGCTTGAGCGCGCCCGGCATGCCCAGGGACCTTCGCAGGATGGACCCGTATGAGAGAAACTCTCGGTAGGCGCGCTGATGCCCCTCTTCGAGCTGCTCGGGAGTCATGAGAGCCGGCAGGAACACGGCGTGGTCCGTGTCGTAGCGCGACCAGTTGCGGTGCATGAGCCGGCCCTGGGATTCGAGCTGCTCGAAGAACTGAGTGCCGGGAAACGGCGTGAGGATGTGGAAGGTGGCGGTCTCGAGCCTGTTCTCGATGGTAAACTCTACCGTGCGGTCGAAAACGTCGGGGCCGTCGTGATCGAAGCCGAAAGCAAAGCTGCTGTTGATCATGATGCCGGCATCGTGAAAACGCCTGATCGCGGTGCCGTAGTCTATCGTGGTGTTCACGTGCTTATGGGCCTGGCCGATGTTGGCCAGGGAAATCGTCTCGAACCCCACGAAGAGGCTGCGGCAGCCGGCCGCATAGGCCTCGTCGAGGTAGCCGGGGTCGCGGGCCGCGTCGAGCGATGCCGCCGCCTGCCATACAATGCCCGAGCCGCGAAGAGCGTCGAACAACCTGCGCGCGTGGGGCTTGTTGCCAAGCAGGTTGTCGTCCAGGAAAAACACGAGACCGTCCTCGACCGTGTCCAGCTCGCGCTCGAGCTGCGCGATCGGCCTGGCCTCATAATAGCTCTTTCCCCAGAAGCCGCTCTTGTAGCAGAAGCTGCAGGCGTTGGGGCAGCCGCGCGAGGTCACCATCGTGTTCATGATCAGGTAGAGCCGCTGATTGATCAGGTCGCGCCGGGGCAGGGGCACCATCGAAGCGGACCCATCGCATTTTCCCCGATAGAACTTCTTGAGCGAGCCGCTATTAAAGTCATGAAGGATGTCGCGCCATACCGTCTCGGCCGGACCGATGCACACGGAGTCGGCATAACCGGCCGACTCGTCGGGAAGAGATGTCGGGTGGAGACCGCCGAGTACGACTTTGGCCCCGCGTTTGCGGTATAGTGTCGCCAGCTCGTAGGCGCGGTAGGCCGATGAAATGTAGGTCTGGACGCCAACGAGATCCACGTCCTCGTCGACAATGCCCGATTCGAGGTGCTCGTCGCGAATGATGATCTGCCAGTCATCGGCCGGGGTCAGCCCGGCAAGGGTCAGCAGGCTCAGCGGCGGGAACCGGGAGTATTTTATCAGCCGGTACTCGCGGTCCCGCTCCTGCTGGAGCCTGGGCAATATTAAAAGGAGCTTTTTCTGTTTTCCCTTATGTATGCTCATCGTCTGCCTCCTGAAGTGTTGTTTTCAGAACCGACTCGACGTTCTCCAGGTATTGGCGCACCTCCATCAGGCCGAGCCCGGTGCAGTGATAGGTGGTCCTTGGCTTGCGGCCCACGAACTCCTTGGTTACAACGAGCAGCTTGCCTTCCTCCAGCTTGCGGATATGGGAGGCCAGGTTGCCCTTGGTCAGGTTGAGGCTCGAAAGCAGCGTTTTAAAGTCCACCGGCCCGGGCACCGCGGCCAGCGTGGCCATGATGGCCAGCCGGACGCGGTCGTAGAGCAGCGCGTGCGTTGAGGTAAATAGATCGACGGGTTTCATGACGCCTGCTCCCCCTTGTCCGATGTCCTGCTGCGCCAGGCGCGGAGCAGCACCGCCAGTGACAGGGCGTTGACAGCGGCGAACAGCGCAAGCGGCCAGACCAGCAGGGTGGTCCCGGTCAGGTACATGGCCGCGGCTCCTGCGATGCAGAGCACACCGAGGGCCAGCGAGGCCTTGATGGGCAGGTTGAAGTAACGCCCCTGAAGCATGTAATCCGCGGTGAACACCATGAGCAGGGGCGCGATCCACTCCGGACGCGGGGCCAGGATGAGCAGGGAGAAGACGATGAACTTGACAAGCAGATCGGCCAGCAGCGACAGGCTGCGCAAATACTGGAAGTTGTCGGCGATGAAACGCGCCATGTCCTGGTCGCTGTGGCGCGCCGAGCGCCAGACGATGAAGTAGAATGACAGGGCGAGCAGCGCCAGTATGACGCCCACCGTGGCCACGCCCAGGATGGCCTGGTCCCAGATGGGGGAGAGAACCATCATCGCATGGGTCAGAGCATGCCCGCCTCCCAGCTCTGCCAGGAGAATGGCCAGGGCGAAGACCAGCGATATGGACTGGACCATCATCTTGGCCCTCATGGCCGGCCAATACGCCTTCTCGGGCTTTACGTCTCCCCGCGCCCGCTCGATGGCTTTTCGGATCATGGCCAGGTCGCTTACCGCTCTCTGTATGGTGCCGTTGTCTTTCATCATAAGTCTCCTTTGCAAACTTGTTTGTACTACAAACCAGAATATCACATCCCTCAGCCATGTCAAGAAAAAAATTCAGTTTTTCATTAATTTCTGCTGATATGAGTCTTCAAATTATAGATAACCCAGCGTTTACAGGGACTTGCTGGTGTGAAAAAAATTTGACTCACGCGGCTACGGTGGTCTCCTCGGACGCGGGGACCATACCCCTGGCCGACAGGATTTTCTGCTTCAAGTCATGCGTTGCCGCGGGGTTCTGACGGAAAAACTCGACCCCGCGCTCCCTGCCCTGGCCGATGCGCTCGCCGCCCGTGGAGTACCACGTGCCGCTCTTGTCGATAACCCCGGACTCGACGCCCGCGTCGAACAGCTCGCCCACGCCGTCGATGCCCTTTCCGAACAGGATGTCGAACTCCGCTTCCCGGAAGGGGGGAGCCATCTTGTTCTTTACGACTTTCACCTTTGTCCTGTTTCCCGTTGCCGTGTCCCCGGTCTTGATCATTGTTCGCCGTTTCACCTCGAGGCGCATGGAAGCGTAGAATTTCAGGGCCGTTCCGCCGGTTGTCGTTTCAGGGTTGCCGAAGACCATGCCGATTTTCAGGCGTATCTGGTTTATGAAAATAATGCAGGCATTGGTGCGATGCGTGATGGCCGTGAGCTTGCGCATGGCCTGGCTCATGAGCCTTGCCTGCAGGCCCATGTGGCTGTCGCCCATGTCCCCCTCGATCTCCGCCCTGGGCACGAGGGCGGCCACGCTGTCCACCACCACGATGTCCACGGCGCCCGAGCGAATGAGGATTTCCGCAACTTCGAGGGCCTGCTCCCCGTAATCAGGCTGGCTGATGAGCAGGTTGGAGACATCCACGCCTATGGCCGAGGCATAGGTCATGTCAAAGGCGTGCTCCGCATCGACAAAGGCCGCGATGCCGCCGGCGCGCTGCGCCGAGGCTATGGCATGCAGCGACAGCGTGGTCTTTCCCGAGGATTCCTGGCCGAATATCTCCACGAGCCTTCCGCGCGGATACCCCATGACCCCGGTGGCAAGGTCCAGGGCAAAGGATCCGGTCGGGATCACCTGCAGGCGCTCTCCAGCCTCGCCCGCATGATCGCCCATGCACATGATCGTTCCCTTGCCGAACTGCTTTTCCACGGCTTTCAGAATCTGCTTCAGCGCTGACGGCCTGTCTTCTTCTTTCCTGTCTCGTCTCATGTTGTGCTCCTTGTAAAACATTGTGGTGCTGTACGCTCCTGGCGTGCCCTGCCAGGTCGAGTCAAGGCGGGCCAAGGGCCCGGAGCTACAATATTTTTGGTTTTCATACTACATGCTCCCATCCAGCCTGAGCTGCAGCGCCTCCCTGATGTGGCATTCGCTGATATCCTCTTCATTTTCGATATCGGCAATGGTTCGCGACACCTTCAGCAGCCTCGTCAGGGTCCTTGCCGACAGCCCGAACCTGTCCACGGCCGCCTCGAGAATCGCCCTGCCCCTTGCCGTGGTCCCGCAGACCTCCTCGATGAGCCTGCTTTCCATGGACGCGTTGGTAAGATTGCCCGCGCCCAGCTCCGTAAATCGCAGCCTCTGGGTTTCCCTGGCCCGCCGAACGGCTTTCCTGATATTCAGGCCTTCTTCCGAGTCCCCGCGGCCGGCTATCACGCTGTAGCGCTGAAAAGGTACGGACACCCTCAAGTCGATCCTGTCCATGATCGGGCCCGAGATGCGGCCCGTGTAGCGGCGTATGGCTTCCGGGCTGCACCTGCAGGCCGAGGCCGCGCTGCCCAGGTTGCCGCAGGGACAGGGGTTCATGGCGGCCACGAGCATGAACCTCGCCGGGTAGGTCACCGAGCCCCAGCTTCGCGACAGGGTAATCCTTGCGTCCTCGATGGGCTGTCGGAGAAGGTCGAGAATGTAGCGGCTGTACTCCGGGAACTCGTCCAGGAACAGAACGCCGTTGTGGGCCAGGCTCACCTCTCCCGGCCTGGGAGGACATCCGCCGCCTATCAGGCCGCCGTAACTGATGGAGTGATGCGGC
>JBDRLK010000056.1:0-26931 GCA_043813155.1 Pseudomonadota bacterium
CGACGATCGCGATTTTTTTGTCGCCCAGGTCATGTACGTCGATGAGGTGTGCAAACGAGTCGCGGAGGCGCTCAATGACGGGAATTGCCTTATCCATTTCCAACCTCCTTCAGGGTTTCCAGGTTCTTTATTAGAGCGGGCAGCACAACAAAAACATAAGTACCGGGTCACGCGGCTGCAACCTCACCCGGTTGTGTGAAAGATGGATGAGGAATTTTGCGGGGTGGAACCCGGGAGTATTCAGTGTCGAAGAATTCTGATCGGATGGTTCTCGTGCCGGACCGGCGGGCTAACCTTCGGGGATCATGACAAAAAGGGCGGAAAACCACTGGTCGGGAAAGTCATCGCACCACAGCTCGCGCTGCACGACCGCTTTATCGACGATGATCTGGAAGGACTCCATGAACCCCACGAAACCGGTGCTGCCGTCGAAAACGCGGCTCGCCGCTCCCCCGAACCTGACATCGAGGGCCGTGCGCTCGGCCATGCCGCAGTCCCCGGGTGAGAGCGGGCAAAGCCCTTCGACTCTCATGATGGACAGTGGATTATACCATTCTTCGAGCTCGACGCCCCAGGGAGCCAGCCTGGTAGCGTCCACGCCGGCAAGGGCGAGCTGGCCCCACGCGTAGCGCAGCGTGAACCACCGGTTGACCCACCAGGGCTGGTTGACGTTGTAACTGAATATTACATCCTCCCCTTCCCACATGTACAGGTACGCAGGGGGATTGGCAGCGATGTCGATCGTGTGGTTTTCCTCCGTGCCCGCGGAGCTGAAGCAGGCGAGCGTGATGATCGTGTGTCCTTCCTCCTCTCCGGTGACGGATTCGATTCTGCATCGCAGCTCGAAATCGAACTCCTCCATGGGCCAGGTCTCGCCGTCGATTATGAATCTCGCGCTGACCTCGCCGCGGGGCGGGCACTCGTGCGGCCCGTCAATGGGGGTGTCGGGCACGATGTCTGCTGTTTCGGCCGGGATTTCCATGGGTCCGTCGAGCCATGGGTCATGGATCGGGTCCGGCATCACGTCCCGGTCCGCGGCCGGGTCCCCCGGCGGGTCGGGTCGCGGGTCCGCCATCGTGTCAGCGGCTGCGTCGGGCGCCGGGTCGGGAAGCGGGTCGCCGCCACCGTCCCCCTCGAGCGATGATGAGGAATAGCAGCCGCACAGCAGCGCGGCAAGCGCCAGGTGGACCAAGGCTGTCTTCATGTCGGGCTCCTTCACTGTTTTATGCAACTATACACCAAAACAGGCAGGCAGGCCATCAGCGGTTCATCAGCTCATGGATGTAGTCTGCGGCACGGCTCAGGTCCGGGGCAATGAAATCAGCGCGACTGAAATCCTGGCCTGTCGAATACTCGGTCGGCACGGCAACGGCATGGCAGCCCGCCGCCTTTGCCGCGACCACGCCGTGCTGCGCGTCCTCGAGCACCACGCACGCTTCGGGCGCGAGCCTCAGCCTTGCGCAGGTTGTAAGGTAGATCTCGGGGTCCGGCTTTCCCCTGCCGATATCGTCGGAGGCCTGGAGCACGTCGAATTTGTCCCGCAGGTCGAGCCCGTCAAGCGTGATATCGAGAAACTCCATGGGGGCGCCCGTGGCAACGGCAAGCTTCAGCGTCCCGTGGAAATCCCCGATGATTCGCTCCAGGCCGGGCATGGGCTCGAGGTCCGCGGCGAGCTTCTTCTTCATGATCTTGTCGCGGATGCCAAGAAGCTCCTCGGGCGTGACGGTGCCGGCCAACCCCAGGTCTTTCGCGTAAATCGCCAGGGATTCGAGCGGCTTGCGGCCCATCATGTTCCACAGGGTCCTGTCTTCGACGGTTTTGCCGAAACGGCCGGCAATCTCCCTCTCGGCCTCGAAATACAGCCGCTCGCTGTCGATCATCAGGCCGTCCATGTCGAATATGAGGGCTTCCGGTCGCATTGTCTGTTCACGATAAAGACTTATGTGATTGTAACAATTTTCACGGCCGCGATCAACAGCGATCAACGGCAGGCTTGCAACGAAACCAGGTCGAGCTCCTCGAGAACGTGCCGGCCGATTACGATGTCCCAGCCTTTTTCTTCCACCACGGCGCCGACAACGGCCGGCCGGCCGTTGATTTCCACTTTCAGGCCTTTGACAACGGACAGCTCCCTGACGCTGCCGTCGGGATAGACGACGTTGTCCTTTCTCAGCTCTTCCAGCCCGAGCAGGTCGGCCACGTCCCGGGGAATTTCGAGCGTTTTCACGCCCCTATCGACAAAGGCCTCGCCGATCAAAGAGCGGACCCGCAGGTCGGATATTATGTCCATCCCGGCCATCTGCTCGTCAAAAAGATTCGTCAGCCTGACGTTTATGATTGCTTTTTCCATGGTGCGCCCTCCTGTGCGGTGATTGTTGTTTTCTTCGGCCGGGAACCCCGGCCCGGCGGGAGCATCATCGCAGCCAGGGCCGGAAAAGTTTCCTGAGGCGTGGGAAAAACGGGCGTACCCCAAAAGAGGGTGGGGGAGGCTTGGTTGTCGACAAGGCGTCAGTGGACGGTCAGGTCGGGGCTTATGCTGTCCTCGAACAGGCAGTCCCCGGGCGCCCGGAAATCGAGGGCATAGAGGAAACCGATCGGCATGTATTTGTCCGGAAGCGGCCCGCCGTCCAGGTCGATGTCCCAGCCTTCCGCCTCCCAGCTGTCCCACACGGACCGGTTCCAGGACGCGGCGCTTGCAAAGTCGCCTGCGATCGCCTCCCCGTCGTCGGAATCAGAGTAAAAATGGGAGAGGATGTTGCCGAATATGCGCTGCCTGGCATTCCTGACGAAATCGCGATCCACGACGGCCACGTTCATCTCCCCCTCGTACACGAGACCGCGGTTGTTGTGGTTGCACGAGCCGACGCTCATGAATATGTCGTCCACGATGAGCACTTTCGTGTGCACGTCCATGTCCACGAAGCGGCTTTCGGTCTCGTCCCATCCCCAGCCCACGTCAACATAGTCAAAGCTGCGGTACTGGTACAGGTAATAGCGGTCCGGGAACATCTCTTCGAACAGGGCGTCCGTGACGTACGTCCAGTAGCAGCCGGGGTCGGTCCACTCGGAAACCGCCATGGTGACGACGATCAGGACCAGCTCCGGCTCCTCGAGCATTCTTTCCACGATCAGGTCGTTGAACATGGGGGCCCTGAAATACTGGTCCTCGATAAAGATGTACTGCTCCGCGTTTTTGATGGCGTTGGTCCAGGTCTCGGCGATATGGTTGTCCCGGAAAGGCTCCGGCAGGGTGACGGTCAGCTGGGCCTCGATGCCGTCCTCGTACGCGTGAACATCGCGGTTGACATCGAAGGTCGAGCTGTTCCCGGAGAACCTGACGCCGTCTTCGATCAGGTAGTCCCACCTCTTCTTGAACACGTCGGCCACGTCCTGGACAATGGGGCCGTCGAGCCAAAGCATCATGTCCTTGCGCGGCCCCGTGTCGGAAAAGCTCTGCCTCCTGAGCACGGCCTCGCGCTGCTCCACGGTTGCGTCGAAAGGCATGCGCCTCGGGTCGAAAACATGGTGCTCGTTCGTGTCCCAGTCCACGGCCTTCGTGTTCATGCCGCCCACGAAGGCCGTGAGGCCGTCCACGACAATGAATTTCTGGTGATAGGAGGCCACGCTCAGGCCCTCGATCCCGAGCGGCAGGGTGATGTCCACCGTGTGTCCGGGTACGGGCGATTGGACGGGGTCTTCGGCATCGAAGGTGCGTGCCCCGGTTTCCGGCCAGTTTGTCTTCACCCTGTCGCTGAAAAGAAAGCTCTCGACCTCGAACTCGAAAATCCCTTCCGATGGATTGACCTGGCCCATGAACTCGAAGCCGTCGCCGGACCGCTCTCCCTTGTCGAGCAGCCACTGGTCCACGTTGAAGTCCTCCAGGAAGCCGTCCTGGCTCACGAACTGGTTCACGATGACTCTCTTGAAAACGTCCGGGGCGGCGTCGAGCTTTGCCATGATCGTGTTGGCCCAGCGCTCTTCGGCCGTGGCGTAGATGTCATCGAGGGCGGCGCCCCGCACGAGCTCGAAGTTCGACTCCCACCACCAGGTCGCCATGAGGATCGACTCGCCGGCGCCGTCGAGCTCCCCGGCCACGCGGGCCCACGCCTCCCGGCCGTCCATGAGGAAGGCTATGCGGTTGCCCCGCCTGGGCGGCGGGCCCGTGGGCGAGAACCACTTGTGCCGCAGGCCGATGTAGACACTGTGCTTCCAGTTGCCGTCCGCCATGCCCCTGGTGGCCACCACGGCATGATCGTGAGGGTTCGCAAAATCCGCAACGCTGTAGGCATGGCTGTCGTTGACGCCGCTGTAATCGAAGACCAGGTCCAGGGGATGGTACTGCGGAGCTTCCAGGTGGATCGACAACGTGCCTGCCTCTCCCGGCTCTATGAGCATGACGGGTATGACCGGATCCACGCTGCTTTCGTTGAGCTGAACCGTCAGCGCGGCCTCCGCGGGGTCGAGCGCCCGGCCCCAGAGGTCGAGGGAATAGATCTCCAGCCGCGAGCCGGTGTAGGTCTCGCAGCGCGGTCCCTCGTAGCCGGGGTCGCATTGACAGGTGTCCTCGCGGTCCAGGACAACGCACGTTCCATGCGCGCCGCAGTCGATGCCGCATTGGCGCAGGCACTCGCCGTACTGGTCCTGCACATACCCTTCAGCGCACTCGCCGCAGTCAATGCCGGCGTAGCCCTCGTTGCAGAAACAGAAAGGGCCCCCGCCGTCGTCAATACAGGTCCCGTGGCCCGAACAGGTGACGCCCTCGCAGGAGTCGGCATCGAGCCTCTCCACGCCGTCGTCTATCACTGAATCAGTGGGAACGTCCGTCCCGGCGTCCGCGCCGTCCCCCGAGCCGTCATCGCCCGAGCAACCCGCCGCGGGCATTGCAGCGGCCGAGCAAAAGATAATGATGTGAACAATTCTGTTTCTCGTGCCCATGATTTCATCAATCTTACCATATTCGAACCGCCTGTGCTATAATTTCAATGCCATGATAGGGACTGCCCGACCATGCAGGACAGGATTTCCGGCGGTTACACCGATCTTGCGAGCCGCCTGTCCGGGGAAGGCGAGCCCGTGTTCATCGCCCCGGCGGGGCTCGCGTCCGGCCCGGCCGACCTGGACGCTGCCGAAAAACTCGCGCTCCAGGAGATCGCGGCGTCCGTGGTGTTTGGTGCGTTGGCGCCCGATAGCTGGGCGCGGTGATTTTTTTTACCGGCAGACCCGGCTTGAAAGTGTCACTGGGCGGCGGCGGCAGGGCCGTTGGAGGCTGCGGGCGGGTGGCCGTTTCCATTGGGCGTGCGGGCGGCCTGGGACTGGGCCAGCGTGCGCTTGCCCCAGCGCGAGTAGACTACGCCGCCCAGGCCGAGGAACATGCCGCCGATGAAGATGATGGTCCCAATGGTCTTGACCACGCCGGCGACGATGATGAACGAGCCTCCGGGCAGCGCGATGAGATCGCCCAGGATGGACGCGGCCTGCAGCAGGCCGAGCCCGGCAATAATCTGGAGCATGACGTGCCTTTCACCGACGAGCTTGCGGCCGAGCACTTTTCCGAAAGCGATGTAGCCCATGAGCGCGGTAACGATAACAACGAGAATGAGGAGAGGAATCACGGGTAAGCCGATGATCATCACGGCCAGGATGAGCAGCGCGAGCGGCAGGAGGAGCATCACCGCGATACCGAGAAGAGCGGAGCGTGGAAAGTCGCCCGTGAGGTGGTCGTCGATGCGGCCGAGCTGCCTGGGTATGAACACGGTCATGAGCAGGGCCAAAAACAGGAGAAAGAGGTAGAACACGATCTCGGAGATGAACTTCGCGAGCCTGTGACCGAAGCCGAACTCCTCGTGATGCTTGAAGTGCTCGTGGTGCTTGCCGTCTTCGAAATGCTTGAGGTACTTTAGAATGCCCAGGGGCATGCCCTGGACACTGACCTTGTCGCCCTTTACCCTGGCCTTGGGATCGATGTCCGCGTTCCCGCCCACGTTGACGAGATCGCCCCTGATCACGGCCTTCGGCCCCACGGTGAGATTGCCTCCAACGCAGACCGTATCGCCCTGCACCTTGCCCATGACCTTGAGGTTGCCGCCGATAATGACAACGTCGCCGCTGACCACCTCATCCTCCTCAATGGTCTTGTTCTGTCCCATGAGCACGACATCCTGCCTGCCCCTGTAGTCGTCACCATCATCGTCATCCTCCTTGTCGTCTTCGTCCATGTCGCCTGGCGCGGTCTTGATGACGATCGTGCCCTGGCCGGGCTGGTTTTCCTGCGAGCCTCCCTCCTGGCCGTTCTCCACGTTGCCGGCAGCCGGCGGCTGCGCTTCGGCCGGCGGCTCATCATAAGCCGGCGGCTGTGCCTGGTTTTTCCCGGGCTCGAATGGAGAATCCTGGGACCCGGCCGCGTTGGGTGCGGCCTTTCCCTTTTTATTCTCATTGTCCCCGGCCGCTGAAGCGGCGGTCGTCATGAACCCGAACATCACAATGCACGCAAGCAGCGCAGCCTGAATTTTTCCGTGGCTTGAAAATTGTCGCATGGTTTTCCTCCTTTGGATCTACAGCGAAAGGACCGGCAGACGAACCGCCGGCCGTCTTCTCCTGGTAACGAGTGTTAAAAGAATCATTGTTGAGAGAGCCATCACGTACGTTGGAAAGACAGCAAGAAGTCCTTTCCATGACAGCGCGGCCGCCGCTTCACCCAGCGGCATGAGAGTGCTGGCCATGGCATTGAATGCGCTGCCAAGCCCGCCTATCAGCGCGATGGACCCGGACACGGCCCTGGGGATGCCTGTTACGAGCGCCGGCAGCAGGGGGCTGAAAACCTCCGTCCAGGTCCCGATAACCGCCAGCGAGGCAACCAGCAGGCCGGCAGCCATGCCCCAGGCCCACAGGAGGTTGCGGCGGGCATGCGCCTGCTTCGCGAGCCGCGCCTTGCGCACGGCGCCGGCCGCGAAGCTCGGACCGGGCTGTGGGGCCGGGATGGCCTCGAACAGGGCCAGGGAAAGCTCGAAAGCCCGGAACTGCGAAGCGCAGGCCGCGCACGATGCGAGATGGTCGTCGAAGCGCGCGCGATCTTCGCCTTCCAGCTCGCGGTCGAGAGCCGCCTGCATCGTGTCGCCAAATTTTTTACATCCAGTTGCCATTTGCGCTCTCCATTAACACATTACGAGGCTGCGAAGCTTTTGTTGCAATTTTTCGCGGCCCCTGTGAATTCTTGCCTTGACCGTGCCCATGGGCAGGCCGAGAGTCTGTGATATTTCCTCGTAGCTCATGCCCTCCACGTGCCACATGACAAGGGCCGAGCGGTACGTCGCGGGCAGGGATTCCAGGGCCTGCTCAACGGCCGCCTGGACCTCGGCCTTCTGGGCCAGCTCCTCGGGTGTGGGCTTTTCATCCGCGTGCTGGGCTTCCATTCCCTGCTCCCCGCTGCGGACCAGGGAGACGGTGGACACTTTTTTCTTCTTGAGGGCATCGACGCAGTGATTGTGGGCGATACGGAAGAGAAACGGGGTCAGGGGTTTTTGCGCTTCGAGCCTGTCGAGAGCCATGAAGAGCTTTACGAATATTTCCTGGGCCAGGTCCTCTGCCCCGGTTCCCACCATCCTGTGGCAGTAGCGCACGATCCTTTGGCTGTAATGATTGACGATGGTCTCGAAAGCATCGTCATCACCCCTGCCGGCGCGTTTTGCCAGGTCCGCTTCGTCAACCTTCATTCGCCCTCTCACTAATAAAGGACATACGACACCTGCCACAAAATGTTGCCGGCAAAAAGGGGACAGAGCACATTAGCAGGCTAAAAGTGCTCTGTCCCCTTTTTATTTGGCTGATATTTGATGAAAAAATCAATAAAAACAAGGAATATTCAGAAAAAATACCAATTTATTCAATTGGTTTACTGGTCGGACCTTGACACCAATAATTCAGGACTTACCTTATAACGAAATAGTGAAGGAGGTTGAAAAATGAAAGAAAAATGCCTGAAAAACTCTCTATTTTCGGTAGCTCTGGTCCTTATTACCGCCGCCTGCGAGCCTATCGGCAACAGCGAAGCAGAGGATCCATGGAATGACCCGCCGGTGGTGGAAACGTGCGATGCAGCGCTCGATCCGGCAAATCCCGTGCTCAAGATATCGCGCGTGGATTTCATGGAGCCGGGGACGGTCGACAACGCAGTGCTGGAGGATTTTGTCAGCGAGTCCATGGCCAGCGACAATTGCGTGTGGCTGCTTTCTTTTTCCGGGGTGGATGACGGCCTGGCGGACACGGACGGCAAGGTGGACCTGCGCATGGGCGTGGGAGAAAGGGTGAACACGGTCAGCCGGGAAGGGTGTTATCGCTTTGCCCGGCCCCCCTTTGATGAAACCGCGGACATGAACCTTGATATTTCAGGCAGCACGTTCTCCACGCCGGACGATGAAGCCCGTGAATCCATCGACATCCCGCTGTACCTTGCAAATGGACAGAGCGGGTGCAGGGAGCTTTTCCTGACCCTGCCGATCAGGGATTTCTTTATCGAGACCGGCACGTTCAGTGAGGACCGGCGGTCTTTGGGCACGGAGCTCGAATGCGGGGCCGAGTACGGCGGCGTGATCACCGTGGCCGATGCCATGGACCAGGTTATCGATGGCACGGGGATGACGCTTTGCGGGCTCATGTCCGGCGACAAGGGTACCGACCCGTCCGACCCCTACGACGACTGCCTCAAGAAAAGCGAAAACTGGCCAAACCCTCCGGATGCGCAGTATGAAGGCGCGCCCGCCTTTTCCATCAGGACATGTTTTTCGGCCGAGCAGGTCATGCTTGCCGGGAATTAGAAACCACTCACGAGCGGGTAGGGGAGGCTTCAGCCTCCCGTTAAATGAATGCCGAATAAAGAACGGGCGGCTGAAGCCGCCCCTACCCGGGATTTTGAGTTTGATTCACGGGCGGCTGAAGCTGCCCCTACCCAAGACATAGGATTGAATGCTTACGATTCTATGAACCCGCGCAGCTGCTTGGATCGGAGAGGATGGCGGAGCTTTCTGAGGGCCTTGGCCTCGATCTGCCGGATGCGCTCCCTGGTGACCTTGAAGTCCTGGCCGACCTCCTCGAGCGTGTGGTCCGATTTAACGCCGATGCCGAAGCGCAGCCTGAGCACTTTTTCTTCCCGGCCGCTGAGTGTCTTGAGCACTTTCTGGGCCTGCCTGCCGAGGCTGGCGTTGATCACGGAATCCTGGGGCGACGGCATGGACTTGTCCTCGATGAAATCGGAGAGATGGCTGTCGTCGTCGTCCCCGATCGGGGTTTCCAGGCTTATGGGCTCCTTGGCTATTTTCAGGACTTTTCTCACCTTGTCGATGGGCATTTCCATTTTTTCAGCGATTTCCTCGGGCGTCGGGTCCCTGCCGTATTCCTGGTTGAGGTAGCGCGAGGTCCTGAGGAACTTGTTGATCGTCTCGATCATGTGAACGGGAATCCTGATCGTCCTGGCCTGGTCGGCGATGGCCCTCGTAATGGCCTGCCTGATCCACCACGTGGCATAGGTGGAAAACTTGTATCCCCTCCTGTACTCGAATTTCTCCACCGCCTTCATGAGGCCGATGTTGCCTTCCTGGATGATATCGAGGAACTGCAGCCCCCTGTTCGTGTATTTTTTCGCGATCGAGACAACGAGCCTGAGGTTCACCTCGATGAGCTCGGCCTTGGCCTGGGAAGCGATCCTCTCGCCCTCTTTAAGCTTGTCGTACGTGGCGCACAGCTCGTCGAAGGGCATGTTCACTTCATTCTCGATCCTTCGTATCCTCCTCATGGCGTTCTGGATGATCCTGTCGCAATCGACGAGATCGCGCATTTTTATGCCGAGCTTCGCCGAGACCTTCCTTTCCGAGCTCTTGCTTTTCTTCATGTCTTGAAGGGTCTTGCGGGCATCCTTCCTGTTCATGCCCAGGTTGCGCTCGACGGTGCCGATTTCTGCCCTTATCTTTTTTACCCTTTCGACCATGTTTTTGAGCTGGTCGCCGATCTGATCGATCACGTCCTTCTTGAGATGGAGCTCGTGCAGGCTGCCCAGGATTTTGGCTTCGAACCTCGCGATTTTGTCATCGATCTTCTTGCGCCTCCCCTCCGTTATGTACTTGGCGCCCTTCAGGGCGGCTCGCAGCTTGTTGATCTCGCCCTCGTCCGAGCGGATCTTGGCGATGATCGAGACGACCCTTTCCTTGAGCTCCTCTTCGTCGATGAAATCTTCCTCCTCTTCATCGATGTTCTTGACGATGTCGATGGCCCTGATTTTTCCCTTTTTGATCTTGTCCCCGAGCTGGATGATCTCGTCGACGGTGATCGGGCAGTTGAGGATTACGGAGAACACCTTGTTTTCGCCTTCCTCGATCCTTTTTGCGATGGCGACTTCGCCTTCCCTGTCGAGCAGGGAAACGCTTCCCATCTTGCGCATGTAGAGCCTGATCGGGTCGTGCGATTTCGACGTGGGCTGGGAGCTGGTCACCGTCTGGGACGATGAGGACCCAAGCTGAAGCGTGTCATCTATCTCGCTGTCTTCAAAGACCCCTTCCTTTCTGGGTCTTCTTTCCACTTCCTGGATAGCCGTTTCGATCACTTCTATCCCGTGCCTTGAGAGCCCCATGAGCAGTGTGTCGATCTGCTCAGGGCTGGTAATCTCGGGAGGGAGGACCTTGTTGATGTCATCATAGGTCAGGTAGCCCTTGGCTTTCCCCATCCGGATCAAGTGATTGAGTCCCCGTCCGTCCAGGAACCTCCCACTTTTAGGTGTTGCAGGCATTCTATTACTCCTTGGTTACAAAAATGGACCGCTAGAACAGTATTTTCTTTGCTTTTCTCCTGAGCTTCTGCTGCTCGCCCAGGATTTTCTCGTATTCGCCGCTTTCCCCCCTTGCAAGCGCCTCGCTTGCCATTTCATTCTTGGTTATTATTTCCTGCTCAATATTTTCCTTTTCGAGCTTGGCCAGGCTGTCGCGGGCGCCCATGCCCGCTTCGCCCAGGTCCGGGAATTCGGGCGCCTCCCTTCCCACGAGCCTCTGCATGAACCAGAATTTTATCGCTTCGTCCTCGATGCTGCGCGTTATGTCGAGATAAGGGATTTGCAGCTTTTCCCCCTGTGACTCCTCGACGCATATTGCCACGTCGTGCAGGATCTTGCGCACGGAAAAGCTCTCGATGATATCAGCGCCTTTTCCGAAGATTTCAGGGGCTATTTTGGGGAAATCGATTACAGCACCGAGGATCTGCTTGTACTCTTTCTTGATATTTCCCGGCGCGGCGGGCTCCGGCCCGGCGGGCGCGACGGCAGCGGCAGCGCCGCTTCGCCGGCCGCTCTCCCTGAATCCGAGATAGTCCTTGACCTTCCTTTCGCTTATGTTGAAAGCCTGGGGGAGCTTCCTGAGGATCTCGCTGCGGACGAGCTCATCAGGCGATTGTCTTAAAAGGCTCCAGGCGTCCTTGAGAGCCTTTACTCGCGTGACGTCGCTGTCTCCGGCCTTTTTTACCCACTGCTCGATGACAAACTGGACCATGTCCCTGCTGCCGGAAACTATTTTTTCCATCTCATCTTTGCCATGGGAGCTTAAAAAACTGGCCGGGTCCTCCCCGGACGGGCAGAGCGCGATGCTGACCGCCACGCCCGTAGGGATAATGATTTCGAAGGCACGGTAGGCGGCCTTCAGGCCCGCCTCGTCGCCGTCGAACAGAAGCACGATGGCCGTGTTCATCCGGCCCAGGAGGTCCACCTGCTTGGCCGTCAGGGCGCTTCCGAGGGGGGCCACTACATTTTTGAAGCCGGCCTGGACCATGGCGAGAAGATCAAAGTTGCCTTCCACCATGACCGCTGTGCCGCTTCCCCTGATGGCGCCGAGGGCCTGGGGAAGCCCGAACAGAATCTCTCCCTTGTGATAGTATGGCGTTTCCGGCGAATTGATATACTTTATTTTTTCCTCTTCCGTACCCGGCAGCCCCCTTGCCGAAAATCCGACGACATTTCCTCCGGGCACGACAACGGGGAAGACCAGCCTCCCCCTGAAAAGCTCGTAGTGCCCCCCGTCCCGGCCGCCGCGCAGCAGCCCCACGTCCATCGCGTCCTGGAGACTGACGTTCAGCCTCCTCGTGAGCGCCTGGACCCCGATGCCCCCGGGCGGAGCATACCCCAGCCTGAACGCTCTGGCTGTTTCCTCGGAGATGTCCCTGCGGGCCAGGTACCCGCGGCATTTCTCGCCATCCGTGGATTTCCACAGGCTGCTCTCGCAGAGGTTCGTTGCCGCTTTCAGAAGCTCGATGTGCCTCCGGCGCCTCTCATATTGCTCTTTCTGTTTCTTGTCCGAGACGCCCCCCATGTCGTCATCGGGGATGGGGATGCCTTGTTTTTCGGCGAGATCCTTGATGATCTCGATAAAGCCCTTACCCTCGATCTCCTGGAGGAAATCGATGACGGTCCCTCCCTTTCTGCATCCAAAGCAGAAGAAAAGCCCCTTGGAGGGCGTGACGTGAAATGACGGGGCGGTTTCGTGGTGAAAGGGGCACAGTCCTTTCATGGAATTCCCGCTTCTTCGCAAGGTGACATAGCCGCCGACAACCTCCTCGATCTTCACACGGTCGAGCAGGTCATGGATAAATCGTTTACTGACCATAAAAGATCTTCTGCTTTATTGTGCGAGCTTCTTTTTCGACAGAGGAGAACAGTTCCATGTCATCAAGGAAGAGTTTCGCCATGCTTTGCCGCCCGAGGTCCCGGGCCCCGTGTCCAACAGAAATAAAGCTTACTTAATATAATGAATAAAAGTCATTTGTCAAATAAAAAAAACAACTTTTTAATTGGTCGATTTCGTTTTATTATAGATTACTTAGCCGTCAGCTGTCGGCCATCGGCTCTCAGCTTCACCACCCCCCCCTCTCTGAAGTCCTCCGATGTGGTGGTGGAGGCGGTGGTGCTGAACGCTGACAGCTGTGGGCCGCTTGCTTCAGGCCTCTTCAAAAAGAGTCGCCATGAAATTAGGGAGCCTGAAGCAAGCATCATGAATGTCGGGATTGTAGTACTTGAGCCGGCCGCTCATGCCGGCCGCATCGCGTTTTCTGAAGCTCGATTCAGGGTCCACGGAATCACTGGCGAACATGTAGGTCCACGTTCCCGAGGGATAGGAAGACATGGCGCCCCAGTAAAGCCTGGAAATGCGGAAGGCCCGCTTGATGCGCCCCACGCCCATCTTCCACCATGGAAGGCCGTAAAGAACATCCTCGCTTTCCGCGCTCATGACTCCCCCGGGCTTCAGCGCCAGCTTGCAGTCGCGGTAAAACTCCTCGGTGAACAGGAGCCCTCCCGCTCCCTTGGTGGGGTCCGTGGAATCGATTATGATAACATCGAAGCCAGACGGGTTCTTCCTGACGAAGGCCGCTCCCTCTTCGATGATGATTGTCGCTCTCTTGTCATCCATTGCCGATGACGTGCCGGGAAGAAATCTTCTGGCCGCTTCAACGACGTTCGCGTCTATTTCGACGAGCAGGGCTTCCTCGACCCCGGAGTGCCTGAGAACCTCGCGCAGGCTCCCTCCATCGCCTCCGCCTATGATCAGGACTCTTTTCGGGCCGGGGTGGGAAAACATGGGAACGTGCACGAGCATTTCATGGTACATCCACTCGTCCTTTTCGGTCGTCATGACGAGACCGTCGAGCGTCAGTACTCTCCCGAACTCGTAGGTGTCGAAGACATCGATGCGCTGGATGCCGCCCTTGTGGGTAAAAAGGTGCGAATCGACTTTCAGGCTGAAAGCCGCGCCTCGCTTGTGCCGGTATTCCGTATACCAGAAGCTGCAGTCGTCCGTCGGGTTGTCAGTGATTTCGCTCATCACGTTCTATGAATTGGGGCTCTCTCCAGGCACAGGGCCGTGCCGGGAGAAGGCCTCTCTTTTCCTCCTTCACGTGGTTCCTTTTGGATTCCAGTGCATCCCTGAGGTACTCGAAAGCTTTCCAGGGGTCGCCTTCATTTCCACAGGTGAAGACGTCGATTGCGGCGTAGCCGTACTCGGGCCACGTGTGAATGGTTATGTTGCTTTCAGCGATAACCACCACACCGCTTATACCCCAGGGACTGAAATGATGAAAGGTGGAGTTGATGATCGTCGAGTTGGCGGCGAGCGCCGATTTCAGCATGTGCTCCCTGATGTACTCGACGTCATCGAGCAGACTGCCGTTGCAGTCATACAGGTCGACAAGAAGGTGTCGACCGAGTGCCTTCATTACCATGGGGCACCTCCTTTCCACCCCTTGGGGGGGCATTTTCGGAAATTGCATGAGCTCGATCATGAAACCCTGTAAGTTAAATACAATACATAAAATTTTTCAAGACTTTTTGGTTTTTTCATTGACTTTTTTACTGATTGAAAGACAATCAATGTAATTTTATCAGAGTTTCTGTTTTTTCCGCGGTATCCGCAGCAGGAGGGGGGCAAAGGGCAGCCGGGAAGGTTCCTCAACACGCTATCGAAGGTTGAACATTGGCAGATAAGGAAAAACCCAGGGAAGAAACCACGGAAGATTCCGGCAAGAAGTCCGAGGACGCAGCCGAAGTCGGGAAGGAAGTGAAGGCCCTGGAGGAGAGCGGGAATAAGTCCCCGGAAGATGCGGGGAAAGAGACCCCGGATCAAGTCAAGGAAGAGGGGGAGGGGCCTGGGAAAAAGGAGGCCGAAAAAGAGGCCGGGGGCTCCGGCGAGATAAACATAGGAGTCTTCGGTCTGACCGATGTCGGTATCGTCAGGGAGGCCAACGAGGACGCTTTCCTCATAGCGGATCTTTCCAGGCACCTGTGCGATCAGACCAAGGAGCTTCGCCACCACAAGCTCGGGCCGGGAGGGACTCTGTTTCTCGTCTGCGACGGGATGGGCGGCGCGCTCGCCGGCGAGGTGGCCAGCAAGATGGCCACGGAGACCATTCTCGAAATCATGGAAAGAGAGCCGTTCCCCTCGAAGCACGGCGCGCTGGTCAGGAGAATGGATTCCGCGTGCAAGGAGGCATCGGAAAGGATCTTCATCGCTTCCAGGCGGGATATCCAGAAAAGGGGAATGGGGACGACGATTACGCTCGCGGCCATGATCGACGAGCGCCTGTTCGTTGCGCAGGTCGGCGACAGCCGGTGCTACATCATGAGGCTTGACACGATCTACCGGATAACGAAAGACCAGTCCCTCATGAACCAGCTGCTGGAAACAGGTCAGCTCAAGGAAGAGGAAATCAAGGATTTCGAATACAGCAATGTCATTCTCCAGGCGGCCGGAACGCAGAAAAACGTCAAGCCGGAAATCACGTATGTCGACGTCAGGGAGAATGACATGATCCTGCTCTGCAGCGATGGGCTGCACTCCATGATAGGCGATGATGTTATCGCGTACACGCTTCTGAACGCCCCGGACATCGAAACCTGCGCCTACCAGGTTATCGACCTGGCCAACCAGGCAGGCGGAACCGACAATATTTCCGTCGTGGTGGCCAGGTTTACGGGCCCCGGGCTGATCGATCCCGACGACCAGCCCATCATGTACCAGCAGTACTTCATCAAGGAGGAGGAGATTTCCGAGGAGGAGCAGGCGCAGTGGGATTTCCCGGAAATCGATATCGACGAAAAAAACAGATAGGAATCTGTTTTTTCATCAGCCATGAAAGCCTTCGGCTTTCAGCCATCAGCCATCAGCTTACAGCTTTCCACCTCCACACCTCCCAAAGGCCTTGGAGGAGGAGGTGGTGGTTGTGCCGATTGCTGACAGCTGAGGCCGGAGGCCCTGCCTCCGGCCTCACAGCGTTATTTTATTAACATCATTGGCAGCAGGCGTTTTTCCGCTGATTTCCCGTTCTTTTCGATGGGGGGGGGAGCGCGGTTTCCCCGTCGACAAAGCAGGTCGGAATAAGCATGACGGGGCCGCACGGCCGCCGCCGCGAGCAGGCCGATTTTTTTTCAGGGTTGGAATATTTTCCTGATTATTAATCTCAAACTGTTGATTTTACGGTACAAATAACTATAAATCAAAAAGCAGCGAGGACAGAGGTCGCTCTGTCCCGCGCGAATCGAATACGATGAAGATAAAGCAATAACTCAGGGAGGTCCAAAGTGAAGTTAAGGCGAAAAATTATTTTCCTGATGCTTTCGGCCGCAATCGTGTTGTCCTACGGCTGGAGCGCTTTCGCCCAGGAGGCATCGGTGGCTGAGCCGTCCGGGGACTCCGGGGAAGACGGCGCAGCCGAAGAGGCGGAGCCGGAAACGGAAGGGGCGGGAGAGGCGGAAGGCGAAGAAGAAGAGGGAGCCGCCGAAGAAGAGGAAGCGGCCGGCGAAGGAGAGACCGAAGAGGAAGCCGGGGCCGAGACGCCTGATGAAACGCCTCCAGCGGAGGAAGGGGCGGAAGCGGAGGGCGAGGCCGCGGGCGTGGAAGACGAGGTGACCGCGGCGGGAGACGGAGGCGGCGAGGCCGACGTCAAGCTCGAGGCCGAAACGCAGCCCAAGAAGCAGTCCTCATTCCGCAACAGCTACTTCCTGTACGAGAACGTCTTCAGCGCCTATTCTTTGAAGAAAGACGCGGATATTACTTACAACCCCTACTATGCGATGAGCTACTCGATCAGGCCGCGCTACTACCTTTGGAAGGGCCTCTACCTGGGCCTGCGCTGGGACCTGGAGCAGGAGCTGACCGATTCCGACTCCACGACCAAGAAGCGCCAGGTCATGTGGTCCGATGTGCTCATCGACCTTAACTGGAGCAACGCCTACAAGATACCGGCCATCGATTTCATCATCAACCCGAAAATCCGAATCGCGCTGCCCGCGAGCCTCGAGAGCCAGGCCAGAACCCAGTACCTCTCGCTCGGGCCAGGGTTCGACCTCGTAAGGATTTTCGACGTCTGGGGCGGCATCACGATCTGGTACGCCTTCAGGTACACGAAATATTTCAACCAGTATTCGAGCGCCCTGTCCGAGGAGCCGGTCCTCAACTGCCCTGAAAAAGGCCCCTGCCGGTACGACGTCATGGGCCCGCAGAACCCCTCACACCAGTTCTTGAACGACTTCATTTTAGAGATAAGGCCGCTCGATGAGCTTTACATCAGCGTCACGGTGGAGATAAGAAACTACCTGCTCTACGAGCTCAGCGATGCGGAGTACGAGACCGCCGGCGGCACGCAGACCAGGGACCACGAGGGGACGAGCCACAGGGGCTACATGTGGTACCTCTTCGAGATCGGCTACGACGTGCTGCCCTATCTTACCCTTGCCCTCGGGGCCAGCACCTACAACCCGATGCTGTCCCCCGATTCCGAGTACTACGCCCCGTTCTTCAACAGGTACACGAACATCTACTTTGATGTCGCCATCGACATTGACGGGATGATACACGGAATCATGGGCAAGAAGAAGAAGGGAAAGTCGGCCACGGAAAGGATGTAGGGCTGGGCAGGGCAGGGGCTTTACGCCCCGCCGGCAAAGCAAAAGGTAAAAGTAAATCAGTTATTAATAAATGATCAGGCATGAATTCAAATTCAAGGAGGAAACGATGAGATCAGGGAAAATCGGAAAAGTGTTGGCGGTCGTTCTGGCCTTCGGGCTTTTCGCTGCCGCATGCACGGACGAAAAGCAGCCCCGCTCCTATGTACAGGCCAATGTCATTGACAAGGGCTTTTTCCAGGGAGAGTGGTGGTATTCAACCAAGGTTATCGACATGAACTACCCCTTCGAGGGCATGACCTACCCGGGCGACGCGGCCTACGACATCTCGAGCGCGGGATACGCCGTGGCCAGGATCAGGTGGGTCATCGACGAGAGCTACCTGTACGCCTTCCGGGCTTTCGAGCTCGTGGAGGGCGCGAACTCCGACGCCTACACCAGGGACCCTGAAACCGGGGCGCCCGTACCGGTCGACGAGTACATCGGCGAGCCGGTGGCCGCCTACAAGATCAAGAGCCATTTCGACATCAGGCGCCAGTACAACCCGACCACGGGCGAGGAGTACAACATCCTCGAGGAAAACACCTATGACCGCAAGTGGTTCGAGCGCCAGTACATGAGGGTGGACTGGTCGCAGAACCTCCTCGTGTCCTGGATGGTCAACGGAGCGGAGCTCTACTCCGACGCCGGCATCCTCAACAAGGAGTCGGTCCCCATGTTCGTGCAGGAGGAGAGCCAGTGGGAGGACTACTACCCCACGTCGTGGAAGCCCAAGTTCGCCTTTGCCGATCAGGACTTCGACGCCAAGCACGGCACGCACTTTGCCGACGACCCGGCAACGGACCTGAAAGAGGGCGACTACAGGCCGAACGAGCTCTTCTTCATGAGCTTCGTCAACCAGGCGATTTTCACGCCCGGCAACGTGGACGACCCCTACACGGGCGAGATGGTTCCCTGGTGCATGTCCGTGTACGTGGACGCCCCGATCTGCACCTCGAACCTCGTAACCTCCCGTTCCTCCTTTACGAAGATATCGCCGACGCATGAATTCAAGCCGAACTACTACCCCGACCACACGCATTTCGATCACTTCGGCGTGTTCAGGATCGAGCGCTGGCAGTACGACCAGATCATGACCGACGATCCCGGGGGCGACTGGCACCTGGGAGAGACCGATTTTCTCGGGTACTACGCGAGCATGTTCAACATCTGGAATGAAATCTTCAACGAGGACGGAAGCGAGATCCCCTACGAGGACAGGAACATCAAGCAGATCGTCTACCACATCTCCAGCGAGACCCCCAGGTGGCTCTTCAGGCCGGCCTTGCAGTTCATGATCGAATGGAACGACGTGTTCATGGGCGGCGTGAGGGTCAGGAAGGGCCAGGCAATGCCTGATCGCAATTACCTGGACACCAGGGACTGGTTCGAGGCGCCCGACCCGGGCAAGCGCGACATCAACTGCTGGATCGCGGCCGTTACGAGCGGCGGAGGCCACGAGTTCCTCGAGGACCCCCTTGCCCTGAACGCGGACGGGACGCCGAGGCGCACGATCACGAGCTGGAATGATTTCTCGCAGGAGAACAGGCTCGCCATGTTCTATGACCCCGATTACTCATTCGACGGAGTAAGGCCGGGCAGCGAGTGTCTCGTCGCGCTGCACGTCAACACGTGCGACAAGCCGCTCGAGGCGTTCGACGACGAGGACAGGCAGGCGATCCAGGCCACCATGGACGAGAGCGGCATCGGCAGCATCGACGATCTTACGGACGACCAGCTCTATGCGGCCGGGATCGAGTGCGAGGAGCGAGGCGACATGCGCTACAAGCTCATCAGCTACATCTCCCAGCCGGGCGCCCCCTTCCTGGGCGTGACGAGCATCCAGTCCGACCCGGTCACGGGCGAGATTGTCTCCGGCGACGCGAACATCGCGGCCTGGGACCTTCACCGCTACAGGGTCAGGGCCACGGACGAGGTCGACCTGGTCTCGGGCGACACATCGGAGCTCGAGTTCATGACGGGTGAGGACATCAGGGGCTACTACGAAAAACTCGGCTACTCCCTGCCTCCGCCCGCGATCATCGTCCCGGCGTTTCTCCAGGGCCAGATCCATGGCGCCAACGGCGTGACCCGCGAGGGCATCCATTACAACATGGACAGGGTCATGGCCAAGGCCGGGAAGCTCAAGGGAACGGAAGGCCTGGCAAACCTCATGACCCACAGGCGCCAGGCGCTCGTGGGCTCGGACATCGAGAAGAGGCTCCTCGACAACGACGAGAGCGCCATCCTGTCGGGAATCGTAGCGCCGCGCGACGACGGGGCCCCGATCCCCCTGGATTCGGTCATCGACTCGATCAGCCCCTTCAAGTTCACGGCCATGGATGTGTACAAGAAGGACATGGAGACGTTCCAGAAGTTCTCGCGCAGCAACGTGACCATGCCCAACTTCTTCATCGACTTCTCGGTCCAGAACTTCATCAACGAGCACCAGGACTGGCCGCGCCAGAACCAGATATTCAAGATCGAGCAGGTCATGTACAAGGAAACGCTCATTCACGAGTTCGGCCACACCATCAACCTGCGCCACAACATGAGGGGCACGGCCGACCCCTGGAACTACCCCGAGCCCTATTTCGACATCGTGGCCAATAACCCGAAGCCGGAGGCCCTGGATTTCGACACGGACGCGGACGGCTACCTCAACGCAATGGAATCCAACGCCTACCGTGAGGCCCTGGACACCGTGGCGATGAACAGGGAGCTCAACACGGACGCGGACACTAAAAAGTGGGGCTCGGTGGACACGTGGATGACCGCGTCCATGATGGACTACACCGGCCAGTGGTACAACAGGATGCTGCACGACGGCCATTACATCGAGTCATGGGACAAGGCCGGCACGGTCTTCGCCTACAACGACCTGGTCGAGGTGTTTCTCAACGACAACAACCTGCTGGCCAAGTGCAAGGACCCTTCGAGCGGCCTGAACGACGGCTGCGTCACGCCGGACAAGCTGGCCAAGGGCGAGGTCGGCATTGTGTACTGGACCTACTACGGCGGCGGCGAGGTCTGCGACGGCGACAATGACTGCCCCCACGCCTCGGGCGGCGAGCGCAGCTGGGAGCTCATGGACGGCCAGATAAAGCAGACCTGCAACTCCGGCATGTGCTCGAACTTCTACGACGACATGCTCGAGGAGTACCCGGGGGACAGGCCCGACAAGTTCGCGAGACGGTACAAGTTCTGCACGGACGACCGCAGGACGGACATCGGCATGGACGACTCGCAGTGCAATATCTTCGACGAGGGCGCCAGCTACCGCGAGATCGTCTCCAACATGAGAAAGACCTATCACCGCAAGTACATCTTCAACAACTTCCGCCGCTTCGGCGGGCGCTATGATTTCTATCCCTACTACTCGGCCATCGTGGGCAGGTTCTTCCTGCAGCCGGTCAAGATCTTCCAGGACATGATCTTCCGCTACTCCACGCAGCCCGAGTACAGGACCGACGACGGGCCCTTCGGGTTCTACGACCAGTACATGGCGTCCGTGGACCTTCTCAATTTCTGGGCCGAGGTCATGTCCTATCCCAACGTCGGTGCTTTCAAGAAAGTCGAGTATAAAAACGTGTGGGACCAGTTCCAGGAAGATACGGACAATTGCCTTGTCGGTTCAAACAACTGCATCCGGGTCGACCTGGGAACGGGGAAGTACATGTACTCGCGCTACCAGAGGGGCATGAACGGCGTCCAGAGGGTAGAGCACTTCGGCACGTTCTACGACAAGATGTACGCATTGCAGATGCTTCTTGTCCGGGGGCTTGCCTTCACCTATTCATGGGACGAGATGTTCTACATCAACTTCTACGACGTGTTCCCCCAGGAGATCACGACGATGCTCAAGGGCATGATCAGCAATGATTCGCACTTGTGGAAGGCCAGGGTCGTGGATTTTGACGAGGAAACATGGAACCCGATCCTCCAGTACCCGAGCCTCTACAGGGGCAACTGCCTGCCCGAGGAGATGATCCCGGACCCCGCGGACCCGGAAGTGTACTCGTGCATGCCCGACCCCATGGAGGTGTACGAGGGCTGGGACACCCTTCCGACACTCGAGGACTACGGCTCCTTCTACCTTCGCCTCTACGGCCTGATCTACGCCCTGGAGGAGCTGCCCGTGTACTTCGACACGGCGCCGCAGGAGATGGTGCACGTGTACAAGGTGGGCAGCCTCTTTGACGCGGACATCCCCACGTGCATTTGCGACCCTGACTGCGACCTGGAATGCGCGTGCGACCTGACGGAAGACACGTGCGACCTCGTGGACCCCGACGACGTGGACAGCGGAAACTGCGAGTGCGACCTGGACTGCTACACGGAGTGCGCGTGCAACACCAACCTGAGCTGCGAGCACGCGGTGGAGGGCAAGGATTACGTTACCTTCACGTCCGACAAGACGCACCAGACCTTCATGGCCTTCCAGGTAGGCGATATGCCCACGAAGCAGGGAGGCAGCATCGCCTTCGACGTGATACTGAAATCCAAGCAGCTGCAGGACAACCTCCAGAAGTGGCGCGTGTGCCTCGAGAACGGCACGCTGTGCGATTTTGCCGACTCGGGCGACCTGAGCGACGCGTATTACGACGCGCTCTACGAGGTCGACTCCTTTGAGGGCATGCTCAACTACGCCATCGAGCTGCAGCAGATGTTCGGAATATCATCCTGGATGGGATATTAGGAGGTGCATCATGAGGAATAATGAAACAAAAACATTCGCAAATACTTCAGGATGGAGAAAAGCCATGTTGAAAAGAAAATGGATCCTCGCGCTGGCCCTGGCCCTTGCCGGTTTTTCCGCGGCCCTTGGCGGGTGCCAGGAAACAAGGGCGGACAGGGACTATGTCCAGGCGGACGTGTATGAAAAAGCCGTTTTCCAGGGCGACTGGTTCTACGTTAGAACGGTCGTGGACCATGATTACGAGTCGTCCTGGATGGGCTACTACGGCACCTTTGTCGGCGACCAGACCTACTCGTTCCAGAACGGCACGCTCGAGAGGGTGGCCTGGATCATCGACGAGAACTACCTGTACGCCTACAGGGTCGAGCCCATTGTCGACTATAATCGCGAGAGCGAGCGCGACACGCTGGAGGACCCGGTTGCCGCGTTCGCCGTCACCAAGCACTTCGACATCATCAAGCGCTACAACCCGACCACGGGCGAGGAGCTCAACGTGATCGAGGAGACCGAAAACGAGAGGCCGTGGTACGAGCGGGAGTACATGCGCGTGGACTGGTCGCAGAACCTGCTCCTTTCCTACTACTGGAACTCGCTCGACGCGTTCGAGAGCCTGGGCATGGTGACGCGCCAGTCCGTGCCGTTCTACTGCGGCGAGGGCTCGGATCAGGGCTACGAGATAGAGGGCTCCTGCGACGACGGCCTGGACAATGATTTCGACGGCGCCTGCGACGTCACCGGCTGCACCGTGACCTACATGGAGGGCGGGGAGAAGAGGACCGAGGACCTGCCTCCCGATCCCGAGTGCGCGGACGGCGACGACTCGGAGATCCACATTGCCGAGTCCTGCAAGCCCGAGTGGCTGCCCGCGGTCAGGTACACGAGCCAGGCTTTCGACGACGCCTACGGCACGCATTTCAGAAAGGAGCTAGAGCAGGAAGGCGCGGCCGAAGGCACGCCCTACTACTTCTCCTTCGTGACCCAGGAAATGTGGACCCCCAGCACGGAGTGGATCTGGATGGAAGTGGGCATGGGCTCCTTCCCCATCACATCGGTGCGGGTCTCCATCCGCAACTCCTTCATGAGAAGCCCGGACACGTCCCACTACGAGCCGCTCATGGTCACGGACCCGCTCTGGGACCATTTCGGCATCATCAGGATGGAGCAGGAGGTCTACCTGGGAGGCGAGGGGTCGGACGATGACCCGGAAAACCCGGACGACGTCATCCTGGAGGACAGGGGATACACGGATTATAAAAACTACTGGGGCGCGCGCCACAACATGTGGGTCGATTTCGAGGACCAGGACGGCAACACGATCCCCGTGGCGGACAGGGAGCTTCGAAGGATCGTCTACTACCTGAATCAGGATTTTCCGAAATGGCTGATCCCCAGCGCGTTCGAGGTGATTGAGGAGTGGAACGAGGAGTTCATGAAGGCAGCGGACCTGGCCCGGACGGATAGCGCCGGCGATTCTCATGACTGCGCCGTGGACTATGGCAGTGTCACCCCCGAGCACGCGGCCAGGTTCTCCGAGTACGCGGGCCTTATCGAAGGGCCGGAGTCCACGCCCCAGTTCAAGGGCGGGGACTGCGTGCTCGTCCTGCGCGTCAACTCCTTCGACCTGGCGGACGGCGAGTACGCCGACTCGGCCGGAACGAGGACCATTGTGCGAGGCGACAACGGCAGGATCGACGCGCTGCGAAGCAACGTGGACCCGAACGGCGAGCAGATGGGGGACCTGCGCTTCAAGTTCTTCGCGGTCATCGACACGCCGGGCGCCGCCTTTGCCGGTGTCTCGCTTCCTCTCATGGACCCGAGAAACGGCGAGCTCGTGCAGGCCAACTGCAACGTCACGCGCGAGTCCTATGAAGGCGTGATGACAAGCACGCTCCTGCAGCTCGGGCTCGCGTCCGAGCTGTGCAAGGAAGACAGCCTGGACTTCCCGGACTCGCCCGACTGCGGAGGCTCGGAGCTCGGCTGCGCGGGCGAGACGTACCGCAACATCTGCGAGTACCTGTCCGGGATCGAGAACATCGACCTGGAAGAGTATATGAACGGCGAGTACGCCAGGGAGTACTTCGCCAACCAGGGGAGGGTCGATCTGCCCGTGGCGCCCATCGTTCCCGAGGGGCTCACCGGCGCGCCGCACCCGGTCGGCGGGGGACAGTTCACATCAGCGCTCTCGAGAATAGGCATGGGCCAGTTCGAAAGCCGCATGGAGCAGCTCGAGCGCCTGAGGCCGGGGGCCGAAGGCAGGGCCATGCTCTACACGGACAGGATCGAGAGGCTCGCGGGCACCGAGTGGGAGCAGAAGATCTACGACAACCCCGAGTCGCTCCTTCTCCTGGACTGGCAGGGCATGAGCGGCCCCATCGTGGACCCGGCCGCGCCCGTTACCGAGGACATGCTCGACAAGTTCAGCCTCATGAGAAAGTCCTTCAGCGAGCAGCGCTACCTTCACAACCGCAGGCTCATGAGCATGCTCGACCACTACATGGAGCCTCACAACCCGTTCGTCGACTACTCGCTCGTGGAAGTGGCCAAGGAGTTCATGGACAACGGCTATGACGCGAGCCAGATCGCGGTGCGCATCGGCCAGATGTACTACAAGAACGTCATGCTCCACGAGTTCGGCCACTCCATCGGCATGGAGCACAACTTCGCGGGCAGCATCGACCAGAACAACTACCATGCCGAGTACTTCAAAATCATAAACCTGGACGAGTGCATGAAGCTGCCCTGCACGCCCGGAGAGACCTCGCCCGAGAGGGAAGCGAACAACTGCTGGCCCTGCCCGGACAACGTGCAATTCATGGACTTCGAGCTTACGGTGGATGAAACCTATGAGTGGAGCAAGCAGGTATCGAGGATGGAGCGCAAGAGGGAGATGCTGGGCATCAACAAGTACATGACCTCTTCCATCATGGATTACCTTCCCGAGGTGTACGACGATTTCGGCGGTCTCGGCACGTTCGACAAGGCCTACCCCATGTTCGCCTACGCGAACAAGGTCGAGGCTTATGACGGCGACCCGAAGGTCGGGCGAAGCAAGTTCGTGCTTTCGCCCGTCAAGGGAGGCGAGCCCCTGGAGAAGGTCTACTGGACTCACTACCTTGGAGGCGAGAGCTGCGAGTCGGACAGCGACTGCCCGTATCACGCGGGAAGCGGCAAGCTGCCGGATTCCCAGAAGGACCAGGGCGTGACCCAGAAGTGCAAAGCTCACCCTGTCAGCGATGAGCTGACCAGCATTTGCTCCAACTACTTTATCGACGCCCAGTCGGCCATCGACAAATCCGGGGCCACGGCCATGGATTATTTCCCGGTTCTTTACAGGTTCTGCTCCAACAACAGGACCTACGATATCTCATGGTGCAACATGTTCGACCAGGGCGGGAGCTACAGGGAGGTCGTGAGCAACCTGAACGATTTCTACCAGAACGTCTATCCCTACTCGAACTTCCGCAGGAACAAGAGGGGCTACTACGGCGGCGTGTACTGGTTCCCCTTCGAGATCATGGGCAAGATCAACCAGCACCTGTACTACCGCTACTTCTATGAGCCGGAGTTCACGGGTATCCTGGGGCCCCTGGGATTCAACGACATGTATTACTCGGTCATCGACTCCCTCAACTTCTTCTCCCGGATTCTCTCAACGCCCGACATCGGCTCCTACGATTTTGCAGCCGAGGACAACAGCTACTTCAAGGTCAGCGACGAGCTTGGCCAGGGAGACCTGGACATCCCCATCGGCATGGGCAAGTACATGTGGTCCGCGTTCCAGGACGGCCAGCTCGGCGTCTACAAGCTCGAGCGCCAGGGCGTACACATCGACAAGCTCTACACGCTGCTCGCCCTGGTGCTGAGGGAGTGGGGGACCTCGTACTTCTACGACGAGCGCTTCTGGTTCAACTACTACGACATGTTCCCCAACGAGGCCCTGGAGATGATCGGCGCCTATATCATGGATGACGCGAGTTACCACGGCGCGAGGTGGTACACGGACCCGGAGACCAGCGACGAGGTGCTGATGTACCCCCAGGTCTACAGTCCCTCGATCTGCTCGGACTACTACACCAATTCGTGGGCGGACTGCAATCCCAAGCGTGAGGGCTTCTATTTCCCGCGGCCGTGGGAGCAGCTGGACGGTGTGCCGACGGTGGACGGCGGGAGCAACGAGATCCTGCGCAACTACGCGCTCCTCATGTCGCTGGCCGAGCTTCCCTACTTCATGGACACGACCTACGAGCAGCAGATGTTCATCTGCGAAAAGGGCAGCGGGTACTGCTTCGATCTGTGCGAGGCCCCGCCCGAGGGCGAGGGCGAAGCCGCGGAGACCTTCTACTTCTGCAACGACCCGGATGTCACGCCGCTGGTTCCTGGCGAGGATTTCGTGACCTACACGAGCTCCAGGCTGCACAAGACCTACATCGCGGTGCAGGTCGAGAAGCTGCGGGCCCCATGGGTGGCGCCCATCGACATCGCCATGACCATGCTCAGGAAGGCCGACAGCCTGCAGACAACCTACTACGAGTACCTGCACCACCAGGAAGAGGGCACCTGCCCGGACGGCTTCGAGGCGCCCTGCGAGGACGAGCTCGAAGACGCCATCCTCAGGGTGAGCAACAAGCTCGTTGAGACAGAGTCGTTCATCACCAACATCATCAACATCCAGCGCCAGTACGGCATCAGCAGCTGGCTGATCTAGCCCCTCATCCACCACAACCCCCGCCGGTTGGCCCCACAGCCTCCACATCCACCTCCTGCTGGCTATTAGCCC
>JBDRLK010000057.1:0-6489 GCA_043813155.1 Pseudomonadota bacterium
GATGCCGTGGAGGAATAGAATTTATCAATTAATTAATATTTGTCAAGTTAATTTCTGTTGAAAAAAATGTTTAACTATCGATAAAAACTGATCTATCGGGAAAGCGGCGCTCTTGCCTGTACTCTGTGGTGCTGCGGGCAGGCGCGGTTCCCTCGCTTCGCTCGAGAAAAGCTTGGCCCGCCCAGGCACGCCGAGGGCGTGCAGCTGCCAGCCCGCGGCTACCCCCACTTGATGAGATCGAGCTCGCTCGGATGCTTCAAATATTCGTGCTTCGGGAGGATCCTGACGGCATAGCCCCGCCTGCCGCTCTCCCGGCAGCGGATCCTGCCGCTGAACAGGCTTGTCCCGTCGTCGGTTTTTTTCTCGAACCTGGCTTCTACCTTGTTTATCCGGCTGAGCTTGCCCGTGCTCCCCATCGGACCGTAGACTATTTCCACCCTGATGTCGCTTTCGCCAAGCTCATCGCCAAGCCGGACTTTGACCGTGAAGTCGGCATGATCTCCCACCACGAGCTCCTGCCTGCCCAGCGTCGTCTCCACGTCGACGATCCTCACACCCTCCCACCTGCCTGCAATTCTTTCCTTCCACGCCGCCAGGGTTCGGGCGCCTTCAAAATTGTCTTTCGCAAGATTGTTGTGCCTGATGTCCGCGGCCATGTAGAATCTCTCGGTGTATTCCCGCACCATCCTGTTGGTCGTGAACACGGGCCCAAGCATCCTGATCGAGCTCTTCATTTTTTCGACCCAGCCCCTGGGACGCAGGTCCCGGCCGCGGTCGTAAAACAGCGGGACGATTTCTTTTTCGAGTATAGTGTACAGGTAGCGCGATTCCACGCTGTCGCAGTATTCCGCCTCGTCGTATTCCTCGCCCTGGCCGATGGACCATCCAATGTCGGGTCTGTAGGCCTCGGCCCACCATCCGTCCAGGACACTGCAATTCAGCACGCAGTTCAGGGCCGCCTTCATGCCGCTTGTCCCCGAAGCCTCGAGGGGCCGGCGCGGGTTGTTCAGCCACACGTCGCATCCCTGCACCAGGTACCTGGCCACGTTCATGTCGTGGTCTTCGATGAACACGATTCTCCTGTTGAACGGCTCCTCCCTGCACATGTGGATGATCGACCGAATGATTTCCTTGCCGTTTTCGTCCTTCGGATGAGCCTTGCCGGCGAAGATGATCTGCACGGGCCTTTCCGTGTCGCCCAGGATCTTCGCCAGGCGGGCCTTGTCCTGGAAAAGCAGGCTGGCGCGCTTGTAAGCAGCGAATCTCCTGGCAAAGCCTATGGTCAGGGCCTCGGGGTGGAGCACATCGGATATGGCCTCGAGCTCCTCCCGGGAAGCATTGTGCCGTTTCATCTGCTGCTGGAGCTTCTTGCGCGCAAAGGCAACGAGCCGTTCCCTTCGCCGCTCGTGCCTTCTCCAGAGCTCCTCGCCGGGAATCAGGTCGGCCCTTTTCCATATCTCGGGATCCTCGGGCGACTCGGACCACCTCGGGCCCAGGTAACGGTCATAGAGGTCCTGGAATTCGACCGAGACCCATGCCTTGTGGCAGACTCCGTTGGTGACGTGGGAAATGGGGACCTCATCGGCCATGACCTGCGGCCACACGTCCTGCCACAGCTTTCTTGAAGTCCGTCCATGGAGCTCTGCAACGCCGTTGTGCAGGTAGGAGAGCCTGAGCGCAAGGACGGTCATGCAGAAATGCTCCTTGTCATCGCCCGGGTTCTTCCTGCCCAGGGCCAGGAATTCATCCATGGAAATACCCAGCTTCTCGACATAGGATTGAAAATATTTTGCCACGAGCCTGGGCGGAAAATGGTCGCTCCCGGCAGGCACCGGCGTGTGGGTGGTGAAAACGTTGGAGGACGCAACGATTTCCCTTGCCTCCTTGAAGCTCAATCCGTTTTTCTCGATGAGAGCCCTGATTCTTTCCAGGGACATGAAAGCGGCATGGCCTTCGTTCATGTGGAATACCGTAGGATCATATCCGGCTGCGCCGAGGGCCTTTATGCCGCCTATGCCGAGGATCAGTTCCTGGCACAGCCGCATCTCGATGTCCCCGCCGTAGAGGTAATCCGCAATATCCTGGTCCCGCTGCGCGTTCCGCTCGATGTTCGTGTCGAGGAGCAGGAGGCGGTTCCTCCCCACGTCCGCCTTCCATACCTGGACAAAGACCTCGCGATCCGGGAACTGGACGGGAAAAACGAGCGGCGAGCCGTCGCGGTTTTCCATGAGCCTGATCGGAAGGAAGCTGTAGTCGGCCACAGGGTAATATTCCTGCTGCCAGCCGTCGGGATTCAGGTACTGCCTGAAGTACCCCTTCTCGTACAGGATGCCGACTCCGATCAGCGGAAGCCCGATTTCGCTCGAAGACTTGAGATGGTCCCCGGCCAGAATGCCGAGCCCGCCTGAATACAGGGGCAGGCATTCCGTGAGCCCGTATTCAGCGGAGAAATAGGCTACGAGGATGTTCGAGGGGGTCAGCGGCAGGCTCTTGAACCAGGGTGTGGAGTTATCGAGGTACTTGCGAAAGGCCTGTCTCACGCTGTCCATGGAAGAGGTAAAGCCTTCATCCGCTTCCGCCTGGCGGAGCTTTTCCTGGGAGACCCGGCTCAGCAGCATGACGGGATTGTGGTTCGTCTCTTCCCACAGGTCGGGATCGAGCCTCATGAACAGTGAGATGGCATCGGTGTTCCAGGTCCACCACAGGTTGTAGGCAAGCTCCCTTAGAAAGTCGAGCTTGGGGGGCAGTGAGGGTGCGACGTAAAATGTTTTGAATGACGGCATGCGGTCACCTCGGGCCGGCGGACAGGATGGTCCGCCCCATCAACGATTTCGTAATGGATATTTAAATCGCCAAAGAAATATTGTATACAGTAGAAAAGGTCAAGGGGTCAAGCGGCATTCGTTTCTTGGACATGATCGCTGAAGCTCCAGGTTAAATGGGAAAAACCTATTAAAAGCAGGAAGAATATGGAAACCAGCGGGAAAAAAATAAGGATTCTACTCGCCAAGCCGGGTCTCGATGGACACGACAGGGGCGTCAAAGTTGTCGCAAGGGCCTTGAAAGACGCAGGCTGCGAGGTTATTTACGCGGGCCTGCGCCAGACACCCGAAATGATTGTCAGGACCGCCATCGATGAGGGAGTCGATGGGATCGGCCTTTCGATTCTGTCAGGGGCTCACTTGACACTCCTTCCCGAGACGGTCAGTCTCCTGAAACAGCGGGGCGCCGCTCACATCAAAGTCTTTGCAGGCGGAATCATACCCGCACAGGACGCCTCGAGGCTGAAAGAGGAGGGGATCAGTGAAATCTTCGGACCAGGCTCGTCGCTGCAGCATATTGTCGCGTGGGTGGAGAGCAACCTGGCTTGAATCTGAGACACGGAACCGGCGGCGGCTTGAGTGAAGGCCTGCAAATATATTCAATATATTTCAGTTCACGTAAACAGGAAAAATACTGAACAACTGTTCATGTTTTTTTAGCCGGAACATTAATGTAATGCATAAAGGAGGAGGGAAAATGATGCGGATATCAGGAGTAATTTTTCTTTTTGTCCTGTTCGTGTGCTCAAGCCTGCAGGCAGGCCAGATGAGCGCGGACCCTGCAGCGGATTTCGTCACAGGCAGCTTCGCCACGCCAACGCCCAGCATAACAGGAGCGGCTTTTGACGGCAAGCACCTGTGGGTGGCTGACTGGAAGGATGACCTGATCTACAAGATCGATCCCGACACCGGCAAAATGGCCGACAGCATGTCATCTCCCGGCCCCAGACCCACGGGTCTTGCCTGGGACGGAGAATTCCTCTGGGTTGCTGATCTTCATTTCAACAAGGCTTACAGGATGGACACGAAGAAAAAGAAGGTTGTCTGGGAAATCCCGCTTCCCGGCTCCTATCCTCTTGGAATGGCCTGGGACGGCAAGCACCTGTGGTATTCAGACCGGAACGAGAAGAAGATTTTCAAGATATCAGCCACGGACGGCGCCATATTCCATGATATTCCGGCACCATCCCAGGTCATCACGGGTATCACCTGGCTCGACGGCTACCTGTGGCTTTCCAGCCGGCTCGATGACGAGATTTTCATGATGGACCCTGAAACCGGGTGGGTCGTCAATGTCATAAAATCTCCCGGGCCGCATCCCTGGGGGCTGGCCAGCGACGGCAACAGGCTGATGAACGCGGATTACAATGACGGAAAAGTCTATTTCCTGAAGACGGAGCCGCCCGCGGACCCCTGGATAAGAAGTGACGGAAAAGACTATTCCCTGGAGTTTACGCTCGATTTTTACAATTACGGCAAGGATACCGTGACCGGCGGTGAAATGCTGATCGCGCTGCCTGAGGCGCGGAACAACCAGGATGTCCTGAAAAAAGCTGTCTTCAGCCCCGACCCTGACGGTATTGTCGCTGCATCCCACGGTCAGAAGTATGCACGCTGGACCCTCAAGAATATCGCCGCGCCGTCGCGCAAGAGGGTGACGGCCTCATGGGAGGTGAGCCTCTACGCAGAGGACTGGTTTATTTTTCCGGAAAAGGTCAAGGGGCCCGGAAGCATACCTGCGAATATCAAGAAGACGTATCTTGCCAACGGCGAGAAATATCTTCTCGACGATCCCTTTGTGAAAAAAACCGTGAAAGAGGTTGTCGGGGACGAGAAGAATCTGTACAGGAAGGCGAGAAAGCTCTACGAATGGGTCATTGACAGGCTGTCTTACAAGATGGTAGGGGGATGGGAGACAGGCCCCAAGGTGCTCCAGAGGGGAACCGGCTCCTGCTCGGAGTACACGTTCTCCTTTATTTCCCTGTGCAGGGCGGCCGGGATTCCGGCCAGGTTCGTGGGCAGCATCGTCGTGAGGCGCGATGATTCTTCCACGGATGACGTGTTCCACAGGTGGGCGGAGATCTACCTGCCGCCCTACGGATGGGTCCCGGTGGACGCGAATCACGGCGACAAGGAGGATGCGAGGGGCAGGGCCCTGGGCTTCGGACACCTGACCAACAATGTGCTGATCACGACCGTGGAGGGCGCCCTCGAAGACAACAAGCTCGGCTGGGGCTACAATTACGACGAGCATCACACGTACAAGGGATCGGCGAACACTTTGCTGGAGGGCATCGGATACTGGCGGCCCCTGGTCAAGAGGACGGGCAAGAGCTGTTTCGGTAAGTTGAAACCCGGCACTGAGGAAGTTTGTGAATGCGGCAAGGAGGAGTAGGCACGGTTTTTGCGTTCAAACATTGGTGCCGCACGCGAGCGCGGCTCCCTCGCTTCGCTCGGGACAAGCTCGGCGTGCCTGTTCATGGCGCCCCGAGGGGGCGCAGCACCAACAAGGCCGGTTGCAAGAATATTTCAGCGGCCGGCGTGTTTTTGCCAATCTGAACTAATGGAATTATACTAATATTAAGATGGCTTCTTCAAAAACGCTCATGAAGAGACTCGAAAAGGAGGGGCTGCCGTGGTTTATCCTCGTTTCCCTGCTCGTCCATCATGCCGTGCTCACGATTTTTTTCCATCCCCCCGAGCAGCCGCAGCAGGGTGAAGAAGAGAAGCAGTATGAAATAATCCCCCTGTCGGATTACACGCCGGAAATCGAGGAAACGGTCGGGCCCATGGTGCCTGTGGAGGAGGAGGCATTGGACAGGGAGCCTGAACAGGACCGGCTCGCGGCGGTGAAGCAGAAGAATCGCATAACAAAGAAAGAGAAGCTGAAAAAGGAAGAAGAGAAAAAGGAAAAGAAGAAAGAGGAAAAGAAAGAAGAAAAGGAAGCCGAGAATGTGGAGACCGAGGCCATGCCTTTCAAGGGCCTGCATTTCGTCGACATCAAGAACAACAAGACGGATGAGCCTCCCGAGAAGGCCAAGTATTTCGCCCCAATCAACAGCAAGACGGACAAGGAAACCAGGGCGGAGCGCACCAACCTCGACCACGATGACGGCGAGTCCAGCCCGGCCGAGAGCGATTTCTTCGATGAGCAGACCGGCGATTTCGACGAGCAGCACGCGGCCCACGAAGTCGACCAGGAGGAGTTCGTGCTTCAGGAAAAGGGCAACGAGAACAAGGAGGAAAGCGAGGAGCTCGTGACGCAGACGCCCGAGCCTTCGAGCTCGGCGCCGGCCAGGGAAGAAAAGGCGTCCCAGGACATGCAGCTGGAGAAGTTCATCGTCAAGCCCATGCCCATGACGCCTGACAATGCTCCCGAGCTCGACATGAAGAAGACGGAAAACGGGCTGATCGTGGACTCCCTGACCGGCGAGCCGGTGCTGAGCATGACGCAGTTTTTCAACGAGACCAAGAAGAAAAAGAAGAAGACCAAGGCTTCGGGCGCTGAGGGCGGCAAAGGCTCGGGCAAGGAGATGGACCTGGCCTGGACGGACGTGGAGGGAATGTTCGGGAAGCAGATGAAAGAGGAGAAGGAGGCTTACGAAAAGGCCAAAAAGAGCCGGACCAAGGGCGGGTTCACAAAGAACATAGACAAGGTGATGAGCCA
>JBDRLK010000058.1:0-4200 GCA_043813155.1 Pseudomonadota bacterium
GCCTGTCCTCGCTCCTTGCTCCCTATACCGGCAGCGTGATCGTAAATTGAGTTCCCTTACCCATCTTGCTGTCGCACTGTATGTTGCCCTTATGGTCGAGAATGATCCGTCTCGAGACCGCCAGGCCGAGGCCGCTGCCGCCCTTTTTGCTCGAGAAGAAGGGCTCGAAAATGCTCTCCCTCTCCTCCCGGCTCATGCCCTTTCCCGTGTCGGATACCACGATCTCGGCCTGGCTTCCGCCGCGGGTGAGCCCGATTACTATCTTTCTCGTTTCAACGTTTTCCATGGCCTCGATGGCGTTTTTCAGAAGGTTGACAATGACCTGCCTGATCTGGTCCCTGTCGACCTCGGCCATGACGGGCCTGTCGGGCGCGTTGATGTCGAGCTCTACCTCGTTTTCTTTCAGCTCCTGGGCCATGAATGTTTTTACTTCTTCGAGAAAACCGACGAGATTCGTTTCAGCCATCTGCGGTTTAGGGGGTCGGCCGAGCTGGAGGTAGTGATTGATCAAGCTCGTCACCCTGTCCACCTCAACGGAGATGCTCCTCGTCAGCGCGAAGATCTCCTTTCTTTTTGTCTCGTCCGGAACTTCCTTTGCCTCTTCCATGACCAGTTCCGTGTTGAGGCCGATCGAGGAAAGCGGGTTTTTCACTTCGTGGGCTATGTGGGAAGCGATTTTTCCGGTTGCCGCCAGCCTTTCGGACAGAATCAGCCTCCTGTCTCTTTCCTGGAGCGCCGCCGCCATGGCGTTGAGCTGGTGGGCAAACCTTCCTGTTTCGTCCATCCTCCTGACGTTGACCCTGTAATCGAGATTCCCCTTTCCGATGATTTCAACGCCTTTTCTCAGCTCACCGAGGGGCTTTAGAAGCCTGTGAATCAGGTAGGTGGTCAACAGGCTTATGGACACCGTCAGGAGTATGAGTGCGCTCAGCATCCACAATGTCCTGGTTTCAGCCTGTTCGCTCCTGGCCGTTACAGTGTGAATCCTCTGTACCGAAATGCTCTGAAGGTGACGAAGATTGGATTCGATTTTCCGCTCCTGGTCCCGTATCTGCTCCCAGACCTCTTCGACCTCCCGGCTGATGCCTCCCTCCAGCAGCGCAAGCAGCGTCTGGTACAGCTCCTCGGCTTTTACGTAGAGCTCCTGCGTGTCCTCGATGTCCGATTTTACGGAGGTCAGAAAGAGCTTCTCTTCCTGCCTGCCGGTCAGTTTCATGAGATCGTCCACGTCCTTGCCGAGCTTGTCGAGCACGATGGGCCTTATCCTGCGGATCGAGGAAATCCAGCCGAGGACGACCGCCTGGTCCTCCTCGTCGATCATCTGCTCGAACTGCACGGTTTGCAGTTTCTGGGTCGCTCTCATTTCCATGATGGCGAACGCCATCTTCAGGTATCCCCCGCTCATCAACCTGAGGTCGGACGCGGTTTTGCGGTGCTTGAGCAGAGAATATCCCGATGTGGCCGTAAAAATCAGCGTCAGGAACAGAAAGGCTAGAAGGATCTTGGCGGAAACGGAGAGCGAATAAAACCATTTTTCCATACCGTCACCGGCCCCGGCGGCCGGTATTTCCCTCTTGCCTTCGCATTGCCCTGTCCCGCGGGCGGAATTATTCCCCTTGCCTTTCATTACCCCGGAATATATAATAATCTCTCATTTAAATTAAGGGTTCGCGAAAAAATATATTCCCGATTTATGGGCGGGTAAAAAAAACAGAGTGATGGCTAATTTGTATTGCTGAGAGTTATCTTTCATGTACATGGATGACAAGGAAAAACGCGGGAACCGCAGAGAAGCTCTCCTCCTGAAGGTTCAGTATCCCGACCAGGAAGATTTCATGCATGACTACACGGAGAATATCAGCTCGGGCGGAACGTTTATCTTCACGGAGAAGAACTGGAATATCGGTGACAGGCTCAGGCTCGTCCTGTCCTTTCCGGGCCTGCTCAAACCCGTTGAGCTCATGGCCGAGGTGACCTGGAAAAGAAGCGATTCGGCCCGCGGCATCGGGCTCAAGTTTCTCTTTGACGAGTTCCCGGGAACCCGGGAGAGGCTTGCCGACCTGATCGAGGCCATCGAGCAGAAGCAGCCTGCGGTTGTCGCCAGAAAATACAAGATCCTCATGGCCCAGGACAACCCCTTTATTCAGAAGCTGATGAGGGACGGCATTGAGAGCAGCATGATGAAGAGATACATCGACTCCGTCATGTTCAGGTTCCTCGAGGCCAGGAGCGGCTACGACGGGCTGAGCATACTGAAAAAGGAGAAGGTGGACCTGATCATCTGCGACCTCTATCTGCCCATCCTGGATGGGTTCGAGATGATCAAGAGGGTCAAGAAAGACTATCCCGGCATTCCCATCATTGCCGTTAGCGCGGGGGACGAAGAGTCGGGTGCGAGGGCGATCAAGCTGGGCGCCGACATATTCCTCTGCAAGCCGCTCGTGCTTTCAAGGCTCTTCGACACGATTTGCTCTCTTTTGAGAATGCGCCCTGCTGAGGAATAAGGAGTCATTCACCGCATGCAAAAGCGTCCCACCGTAGAGACCATAAGCCGGTTCGTGGGGGGGAAGGTGACACTGGAGGGTTGGGTCTACAACAAGAGGTCATCGGGAAAGATTGTTTTTCTCCAGCTTCGCGACGGCACGGGGATCATCCAGTGCGTCATCGTGAAGAAGGTCGTGGGGGAAGAGGCGTTCAGCGCCGCCGACGGGGCGGGACAGGAGTCCTCCATAAGGGTGGAGGGCACGGTTCAGGCCGACCCCAGGTCTCCCATCGGGTACGAGATCCAGGTGACCGGCTTCGAGCTTCTGGCGCAGGCAACCGATTATCCCATCTCGCCGAAGGAGCACGGCGTCGAGTTCCTGATGGATCAGAGGCACCTGTGGCTTCGGTCCCGCAGGCAGCACGCCATCCTCCGGATCAGGGCGGAAATCGTCGCTGCCATACGAGACTATTTTAACAACAATGGCTTCGTCCTCATCGACGCTCCCATCCTTACGCCCAGCGCCTGCGAGGGCACGACGACGCTGTTCAAGACGGATTACTTCGGTGATGAGGCATTCCTGACCCAGAGCGGGCAGCTGTACAACGAAGCGGGAGCCATGGCATTCGGCAAGGTGTACTGCTTCGGCCCGACCTTTCGCGCCGAGAAGAGCAAGACGCGGCGCCACCTGCTCGAGTTCTGGATGGTGGAGCCCGAAGTCGCCTACATGGACCTGGACGGCAACATGGATCTGGCGGAGGATTTCGTCTGCTATATCGTCCAGAGGGTGCTGAAGGAAAGGGCGAAGGAGCTGGAGGTCATCGAACGGGACGTGGCGAACCTGGAAAAAGTGAAGAAGCCCTTCCCGAGGATCTCCTACGACGAGGCGATAAAGATGATCAACGAAAGGGGGGCCGACGTGGCGTGGGGGGATGATTTCGGCGGTGACGAGGAAACGGTTCTTGGCAGCGCGTACGACAGGCCCGTCATGATTCACCGCTACCCGACCGAGATCAAAGCCTTTTACATGAAGAGCGACCCGGAGAACCCGAAGCTCGCGCTGTGCGTCGACATGATCGCCCCGGAAGGATACGGGGAGATCATCGGCGGCGGCCAGAGGGAGGACGATCTCAAGGAACTCGAGAAAAAGATCGAGAAACACGGCCTTCCGCGAAAATCCTTCGAATGGTACCTCGACCTGCGAAGATACGGCAGCGTTCCCCACGCCGGTTTCGGGCTCGGGGTGGAACGAACGGTCGCGTGGATTTGCGGCCTGCATCATGTACGGGAGACCATTCCCTTTCCGCGCCTCCTGAACAGGCTTTCACCGTGAGGAATCGACGATGAACTCTGCACTTGCTTTTCTCATCCTGATCGGGGCGCTGATTTTCGTGCACGAGCTCGGCCACTTTCTGACCGGCAAGCTGCTGGGAGTGAAGGTTCTTGCCTTCTCGCTTGGATTTCCGCCCAAGATTTTCGGGAAGCGCATCGGCGAGACCGAATATATTATCGGCGCCATTCCGCTCGGCGGCTACGTGAAGTTTCTCGGCGAGGATGTGGCGGACGACGTTCCGCCCGAAGACCTGGTCAGGGCGTTCCATGTCCAGCCCGTGTGGAAGAGGTTCATCATCATCGTTGCCGGACCGCTCATGAACCTTATTTTTCCCGTCTTTATCTATTTCGTCGTTTTCTCCATGCAGTCCGAGGTCGTCCCAGCC
>JBDRLK010000059.1:0-3597 GCA_043813155.1 Pseudomonadota bacterium
CGGGCGGCTGCGTGCTGGCCGCGGACGTGACGTGCGCCGAGGGGCATCCCCCGTTCAGCCGGTCGGCCATGGACGGGTACGCGGTCAGGGCCGGGGACGCGGCGGAGGCCGGCGCGAAGCTGAAGCTGGCGGAAACGGTCAAGGCCGGGACAGAGTCGAAACAGGGGCTGGCCGCGGGAACGTGCATAAAGATCATGACGGGGGCCCCTGTTCCCGACGGAGCGGACACGGTGGTCATGCAGGAGTACACGCAGGAAGAGGGGGGCACGGTGACGTTCGGCCGGCCGGCGGAAAAGGGAAGGCACATAAGGTACGCGGGCGAGGACATCGCGCCGGGCGGCGTGGCCGCTTCGAAGGGCACGCTTCTAGCGCCGCAGGTCATCGGGACCTGCGCGCTCGTGGGCGCCGTGAGGCTGAAGGTTTATCGAAAGCCCGTCGTGGCCGTCCTTGCCACGGGCGACGAGATCATCGAGCCCGATGACCCCCGGCCGGGGGGCGCGTTCATCAGGAACGCGAACGGGCCCATGCTCCTGGCCCTGCTCAGGGAAAGGGGAGTCGAAGGCCGCTACCTCGGCATTGCGCCGGACGAGCCGGAAGCGCTGAAGGCGATGATCCTGGAAGGCCTGGAAAGCGACCTCCTGCTCATAACGGGCGGCGTGAGCGTGGGCCAGTTCGATTACGTGCCGCAGGTCGTGGCACAGCTCGGGCTGGAATACGTGTTCAGGAAGGTCAGGGTAAAGCCGGGCAAGCCGTCCAACTACGCCCTGGGGGCCCGCGGAAAGGTGTTCGGTATTCCCGGAAACCCGGTTTCCGTGTACACCACGTTCCACATATTCATAAGACCCATGCTGAGGAAAATGACGGGGATGCGAGGCGTTGGGACGGTCTATCAAGGCTCCCTTGCGGCCGCTTACAGGAGCGACGCCGAGAGGCTCAAGGCTGCGCCGTGCACAAGCGAGTTTGCCCGAGGCGCGTACAGGCTGACGCCCGTAAAGCTGAACGGCTCCGCCGACCTGGCCGGAGCAGGCAGGGCGAACGCCCTGGCTTTCATCCCGGCGGAAAACAGGATGCTCGATGCCGGTGAGACGGTTCGGTTCATAAAGACCGGGGAGGACAGTTGAATTCAGAGCGCAAGAGCGCAGCGGCGGACATGCAGCCGCCCGGCGAGTCGGTTCTCAGGCTTTCCCTGACGGACCGGTGCAACCTCAAGTGCAGCTACTGCCATGTTGGAAACGGCCATGCGGCAGGCGAGGCTCATGGAAAGCCCAACGTGCTGCTTCCTTCCATCGATGCGATCATGGCGCAGTGCGGCTGCGTGATCGAGGCGTTCAACGTGGTCAAGGTCAGGCTGACGGGCGGCGAGCCGCTCGTGCGCCGTGACGTGGACGAGGCCGTAAGGAGGTTGAAAGACTTCGCGCCGGTGCGCCACGTGGGCATTACGACCAACGGGCAGATGCTTGCCGCGTGGGCGGGCAGGCTGAAGGCGGCGGGCGTGGACAGCGTCAACGTGAGCCTCGATTCCCTGGAACCGGACAGGTACGCGAAGATAACGGCCGGGGGGGATGTGGGCAAAGTCATTGCGGGCATCCGGTCGGCAAAGCAGGCCGGGATCGGCATGGTCAAGGTGAACGTCGTGGTCCTGGGCGGCGTGAACGACGATGAGCTGGAGGACATGATTTTCTTTTCAATGGATGAAGGCATCGAGGTCCGGTTCCTCGAGCTCATGTCCTTCGAGGGGTCCTCGGCCATGTGGGAGCGCAGGTTCGTGAGCCGGGAGGACATCCTGAAGAGGATATCGCAAAAATTCAGCGTGGAGCTGCTGGAGGACAGGAAAGAGCAGACCGCGGTCATGTACGGGGTGAAGCACGGCGGAAGGCGGGCCGTGGCGGGCATCATAGGGTCCTCCGACGGCCACATGTGCCATGCCTGCAACAGGATACGCATCAGCGCCGACGGAAAGCTGCGCCGATGCCTCAAGGACCCGCTCGAGATCGACCTGGGGAGGATGATCAGGGCCGGCTGCCCCGGGGAGCTCATCAGGGAGAGCCTCCGTGCCTACCTGGATTTGAAGGTCAGGCCCGCGCCGCTCGCGGGAAACGGGTCCATGCAGAGAATCGGAGGATAGCCGAGCTGCGAAATCGCGGGTAGGGGCGACTTCAGTCGCCCGTTCATCTCAACGGGAGGCAAAAGCCTCCCCTGCCCCACACCTATAGGAAAGAGTCATGAAGCTTACGCACATGGACAATGGCGGGCCGAGCATGGTCGACGTGGGGGACAAGGATGAAACAACGAGAACCGCGAAGGCCGCGTGCATTGTCAGGGTCGGCGAAGAGGCGGCGGCGGCCATCAGGCAAGGAAGCGTGAAAAAGGGCAGCCCGCTCGCCGTGGCGGAGCTGGCCGGCATCATGGGGGCGAAAAAGACACCGGAGCTCATCCCCCTGTGCCACCCGCTTGGCATCGATCACGTGGCCGTGCGATGCCGGCTCGTCGAGGACAGGGTCGAGATCAGCGCGAGCGTCAGGAGCACGGGCAGGACGGGCGTGGAGATGGAGGCCATGACCGCGGCCGCGATCGCGGGCCTGACGGTCTACGACATGTGCAAGTCGGTCTCCAAAGGCATCACCATCGAAGAGATAAGGCTCGTAGAGAAGACCGGAGGGAAAAGTGGGACCTACAGCGCAGGGTAAGATCGCCGCGATTTGCATGAGCGAAAGCAAGCACGTGGAAAAACAAGAGGTCGCCGGCGCCCGGGTGAAGAAGGATTTCGGCCTCGAGGGCGACGCTCACGCCGGCCCGGGCCACAGGCAGGTCAGCATCATCGACGCCGGGCAGGTGAGGCTGGCGGCCGAAAAATACGGCGAGATAAAGAGCGGGGCTTTTGGTGAAAACTTTGTCGTCGTGGGCATCGATCTTCAGAAAGTCGGCATGGGTTCGAAAATCCGGCTGGGAGATGGAGTCCTCGTCGAAGTCACGCAGATAGGCAAGGTGTGCCATGACAGGTGCGCCATTTACGAGAAGGTCGGCGAGTGCCCCATGAGCAGCGAGGGCGTGTTCGGCAGGGTGCTCGAAGGCGGGGACGTGAAAAAGGGCGACGCGGCGGTCGTGGAGAAGCTCGTTGGCAGGGGCGCGCCGCAGTGCGCCGTGGTGGTGGTCAGCGACCGGTGCCACAGGGGGGAGACGAAAGACACGGCCGGCGAGCTTCTTTGCGGAATCCTGGATGAGAGCGGCTTCCATGCCTTTGAGAAGGTTATCGTGCCCGATGAAAAGGCGAAGATCGCCGAAGCGCTCAAATTCCTGTGCGACGAGCGGGGAGCGGACATCGTGTTCACGGCGGGCGGTACGGGCATGGCGCTGCGGGACGTGACGCCCGAGGCCACGGCCGAGGTGATCGAGCGCGACGTTCCGGGCATTTCCGAGGCCCTGCGCATGCTCACCATGGCAAAGGCGCCGCGCTCTATTCTTTCCAGGGGGGTCAGCGGCATCAGGGGAAGGACGCTCGTTATCAATTTCCCGGGAAGCGAGAAAGCCGTGGCCGAGTCGGCCCTGGGGCAGGTCGACGTAGCCTCGTTCGCGCAGGCTGATCGCCATCTCGGGATG
>JBDRLK010000060.1:0-4302 GCA_043813155.1 Pseudomonadota bacterium
ACGTGGGAACTTATTATTCCGCGAGCCCTTAGTTCAAATCTTTATCAGAAGGTAAGCGATAATGGCGAGCCCGATGATACTGAGTGTTCCCATGGCAACGAGAAGAATGGCCAGGGGAAGGCTTATGTGTGTTGAACCGGGTTTGCCCGGCTCCGATCGGCCCATGGCCGCGGCCTGGGCCTGCTGCATGATTCTCTTGAGGGTTTCCGGATCATACTGGTGGCCGCCCGTGGGATCCGTATGCTGTCTTGCCCTTTCGGGCGGTTCGCCGGCCTGAGGCCTTGGCGGCTGTTGGGGCCGGCCATCAGCTGGCTGCTGTGGTGCCTGCGGTGTTTGTGCATGCATCGGCCGGGAAGCCTGGTGAAACGGAACTGCCGGCGGCGGGGCAGGCTGCAGCGGGGGAATCGTAAGTTTAGCATGGTCGACCACCGGCGGAAGCGAAGACGCTATTGCCGGCGCTGCCGGCAATGGGGCGGCTTTCGGTGGAATGGTCGCCTTCTGCTGAGGCGCTGCCAGCGGCCCGGGCCCTTCCTTTTGCAGGTGCAACAAGGAAGGCGGCGGGGTCATGGGGGCCGGGGCCTGCAGCGGCGGGCTGGATGGTCGAGGCGGTGCAACCTGCGGCCGCGGGGCCGGCTTTATAGGCGGCACGGCCTGCGGCGGCGGGGTCATGGGGGGCGGGGCCTGCAGCGGCGGGCTGGATGGTCGAGGTGGTGCAACCTGCGGCCGCGGGGCCGGCTTGGGCGGAGGAGGGGCCTGCGAAGGGCTTTTGGCCGGCGCAGCCTCGCCTTCCTGTGCCTCTCCCTGGCGTTTTTTCCCTTCCACGACGATCTGGCCCGTAGGAGGCTTGATATCCGAAGCGATGATGTCGCTCATCTTCACTTCTTCCGTGCCCTCCGGCCGGATAATGTCACTGATCGCTATCTGGTCTGTAATCTCCGGCGGGATAATGTCGTTGAGGGCCACCTCATCCGTCTTTTCCGGCCTGAGGATGTCCCCCACATTTATCTCTTCCGTGCCTTCTCTTTGCGACAGTGCGCCCCCGCCGGGACCTTGCGCCGCGGCGGCCGTTTTCACGTCCTGTTCCCCGGCCCTTCGATCGTCGTCCAGGACTTCCGCCTCGTCCACTTCTTCTTCTTCGATTGCCTCGATCTCCTCAATCTCCTCCACTGGTCCCGCAGCCGCTATCGCACCCTGTTGCGGCCCGGCCCCGCTGCTGTCCCCGTATAAAACCTGCCCGAGGGCTTTGATGGCTTTGGGATTGGGCTTCCTGCCCTTTTCGACGTCCGATTTAATCGCGGCCCTCAAGAGACGCTGGTCAAACTCCCCGCCCGTGTCCCTGCCCGGCTTTCCGGCCGCAACCTGGTCGGCCGAACCCGCCCCTTTGTCCAGGCAGGGCTGAAAGTCCTCCCATCCGGGCAGTTGGCCTTTCACTTTTACCGAGTTTTTAGGCTGAGACAGCGCAATGAGTGTGGCAGCGCAAACGGGGCAGACAACATCCCATTCCTTGACGACGCTCCCGCATTTCTGACAGGATTTCAAAAAATTCCTCCAGGTCTAGAAACCCAGCCTTGCATGGTTTCGGCAAGGGGGCCCGCTGCCGCGGGCCTCGGGACAGTGCTATTTGTCTCCGCGCGTATCCTTGTGCCGAATATCCTTGTAGAACTCCTTATGGGTCAGCCTGATCTTGCCCTGCTGGTCAATTCCTATGCATTTGACTTTCAGCTTGTCGCCTTCCTTGCACACCTCTTCGACGTTCTTGACGCGATGCGGAGCAAGCTCCGAAATATGCACGAGCCCGTCCGTGCCGGGCATAATTTCCACAAAGGCGCCGAAATCCTTAATGCTCCTGACCGTGCCTTCATATACCTCACCGATCTCCGCCTCCCTTACAATGTCCTTGATCATGGCAACGGCCTTGTCCATGGACTCCTTGTCGGGCGTATAAATATTCACGGTGCCGTCATCTTCGACCTCGATCGCGGCGCCGGTCTGCTCCTGCAGGCCTCTTATGATTTTGCCTCCCGGACCGATCACTTCCCTGATCTTGTCCGGCTTGATCTTGAGGGTCGTCAGCCTCGGCGCATAGGCGGAAAGATCCGGGCGATAGGTAGGAATCGCCTCCACCATCTTGTCAAGAATATGAAGCCTTCCCTGCCTTGCCTGCTCCAGCAACTCTGTCAGGGTTTCCCTTGTCACGCCTTTCATCTTGATGTCCATCTGGATGGCCGTAATGCCCTCGCGCGTCCCCGCGACCTTGAAGTCCATGTCCCCGAGATGGTCCTCATCGCCGATGATGTCGCTCAGAATAACCTTCCTGCCCGTGGCTTCATCGTACACAAGCCCCATCGCGATGCCGGCAACAGGCGCCTTGATGGGCACGCCGCCATCCATCAAGGAAAGCGTTGCGCCGCACACGGTCGCCATCGAAGAGGAGCCGTTTGACTCGGAAACTTCCGAAACGACCCGGATGGTGTAGGGAAATGATTCCTGGCCCGGAACAATCGAGGCAAAGGATCTTTCCGCCAGGTTGCCGTGCCCTATTTCCCTGCGGCCCGGCCCCCTCAGGAATTTGACCTCGCCGACACAGTAGGGAGGAAAATTGTAGTGCAGAAGAAATCTCTTCTTTCTCTCCCCGAGAAGATCGTCGATTCTCTGCTCATCGCTCCTCGTGCCCAGCGTCGTTGTGACGATGGCCTGCGTTTCCCCCCTCGTGAACAGCCCTGAGCCATGGACCCTCGGCAGGATTCCGACCTCGCATGTGATGGGCCTGATTTCATTGTTCTTTCTTCCGTCGACCCGGACACCCCTGTCCAGGATACTGCCTCTCATGACCTGCTTTTCCAGGCCCATGATGACGTCTTCAACATCGCGGAGCGAAGCTTCGTCCGCGCCTTCGCTCGCCAGCGCTTCAGTGACGTTGGCCTTGATCTCCCTGAATTTCGCATAGCGCTCGAGCTTGGGCGCGATCCGACAGGCCTCTTCGATCCCCCGGCGGGCCTTTTCCGAGACCCCGGCGACAAACGTATCGTCAATCTTTCGCGGCTCAAAGGTCATCTTCGGCTTGCCCAGGTCATGTTGCATCTTTCTTTGCAGCTCGATGATGGGCTGCAATTTCTCGAAGCCGAAGAAGAACGCGTCCACGAGTGTTTTTTCATCGACCTCCTTGGCCTCGCCCTCCACCATGACGATGGCGTCCTTGCTTGCCGCCACGATGATATCAAATTTACTTTTTTCCAGCTGTGGATAGGTTGGATTGAAAACAAGGGCTCCGTCAATCTGTCCGACTCTGGCCGCCGCGATCGGGCCGTCCCACGGTATTTGAGAGAGCGACAGGGCCAGGGACGCGCCGCACATGGCCAGAACGTCCGTGGGGTTTTCCTGGTCCGCGGAAAGCACGGTGGCAATGATCTGCGTTTCATAATAAAAGCCCTTGGGAAAAAGCGGCCGGCAGGGCCTGTCGATCAGCCTGCAGGTCAGAATCTCCCCCGGATGCTGCCGTCCTTCACGCTTAAAAAAGCCCCCGGGAATTTTCCCTGCAGCGAACGTTTTTTCCACGTAGTCGCACGACAGGGGTAAAAACCCCTCATTTTTAATTTTTTCCGCGACGCAGGCCGTAACGAGCACAACGCTGTCACCCTGCTGAACGAACACGCTGCCCGCGGCCTGTCTGGCCACGCGGCCGACCTCGAACGAGAGCTCCCTGTTGTCAACAAGAACTTTTTCTCTGACTATCATAAAAAACTCCTTCCAGATATGGATTTTACGTACGGAATGGTAAATTCACGGCTGAGGTGGAAAGCCCGGGTCTCAAGCGACTATTTCCTGATACCAAGCTCTTTGATTAAATCAAAATACCGCTTGCTGTCCTGCCTCTTCAAATAATCGAGCATCCTCCTCCGTTGACCAACGAGCATCAGGAGGCCTCTGCGGGAATCAAAATCCTTCTTGTGAATTTTCAAGTGCTCCGTCAGAACCTTGATCCTGGCCGTCAGGAGAGCAACCTGGACCTCCGGGGAGCCGGTATCCTGCTCGTTACGCTTGAACCTGCCTATGATTTCATTTTTATTTAACGTAGCAATGTCCATCACCTTATACTCCATGTGCGGGAATGCCGTTTTTCAGGTTTTTCAGCTTCTCACTGTTAAAATTGAAAAACCTTTCAGAGATTATAATGATAAACTGATTGTTGTCAATCATAATAAGAAGAAGCCAGGGGTGACGCATCAGCGGCACCGGAGCCCGGCGGCCCGGCGCCGGGCGCGCCGAGCGGTGCCTCGCGGGCGCTGAGAGACCCGGGAGGCG
>JBDRLK010000061.1:0-3621 GCA_043813155.1 Pseudomonadota bacterium
ACAGAGTGGAACGAAACGGCTCACCCGTTCAACTGGTCGGCCAAGTCCTTCCGCAAAACCCTCGACAGGGTCGAGGCGGAATTAAAGGCCGCTGCATAAGAGCAAAAGGTGGTCCCTGATTTGCGGGGCGCTGTACTAAGGGAGAGCGGGCGGCAGCACTTCCCGGTACGCCTTGCCGGGCATCTGGGGCCCGACGATCCCGTCGCGCTCCATTTTTTCCACGATCCGGGCGGCCCGGTTGTAGCCGATCTTGAACCTTCTTTGCAGGTAGGAGACCGAGGCCTTTCTCTCGCTCATCACGAGGTTGATGGCGGCCTCGTAGTGCTCGTCGGAGTCTTCGTCGTCCTGCAGGGGGATGTCGTCCTCCAGGCTCCCGCTCAGGATCTCCTCTTCCCTGTAGGTGGCCGTCTCCTGCTCCTTGAGGAAGTCGGCCACGCGGCGGATCTCCTCTTCCGAGACAAAGGCCCCCTGGATCCTGTGCAGGTCGCTGGTCCCGGGCGGCAGGAAAAGCATGTCGCCGTTGCCCAGGAGCGTTTCCGCGCCCATCTTGTCGAACATGACGCGCGAATCGACTTTCGAGGCCACCCTGAAAGCAAGCCTGCACGGGAAGTTGGCCTTGATAAGGCCCGTGACCACGTTGACGTCGGGCCGCTGCGTGGCGATGATGAGGTGGATGCCGGCGGCGCGCGCCTTCTGGGCCAGCCGGATGACGGTCACCTCGGCCTCCCGCGCGGCGGCCATCATGAGGTCGGCGAACTCCTCGATCACGATGACGATGTAAGGCATCGGCTCGTCGGGTGCGTGGAGCGTGCCTTCGCCGCCGTCGCCCGGGGCGTCCTCGATGTCATTTTTCCGCGCGGGCTTATCGCCGGCCTCATCCACGATTTTCTTGTTGTAGCTGCGGATGTCCCTGGAGCCGATGGAGGCGAAAAGGTGGTATCGCATCTCCATTTCATCGATCGCCCATTTCAGGGCCACGGCGGCTTTCTTAGGGTCCGTGACCACGGGCAGCAGCAGGTGAGGGATGCCGGCATAGGACTGCATTTCCACCTGCTTGGGGTCGATGAGGATCATCTTCAGCTCGTTGGGCGTGAAGTTGTACAGGAGGCTCATGATCAGGGTATTGATGCACACGCTCTTTCCGCTTCCCGTTGTGCCCGCGATGAGAAGATGGGGCATCTTGTCCAGGTCGCCCACGTAGGGCTTTCCGGCGATGTCCTTGCCGAGCGCCAGGGGAATTTTCCGCCGCTGTCTGTCGAAGTTGCCGTCGTGGACCATTTCGCTCAGGAGCACGTTCATCCTGTCCCTGTTGGGTATCTCGAAGCCCACGGCGTTTTTCCCGGGGATGGGGGCGACGATTCTGACCTTGAGGGCCTCGAGGCTCATGGTGATGTCGTCCTGCCTGCTCGTGATGTTCGCTATCTTGGTCCCTTTCTCGGGACGGAATTCATAGGTGGTCACAACCGGGCCGATCTGGATGGCCGTCACGACCCCGTTGATCTTGAAGCTTTTCAGCGTGTCGATCAGCTTTTCCTCGGTCTCCTTCAGGTGGTCCTTCGAGACGAGGTTCTCTTTTTCGTCCGCGACATTCAGCAGGTCATAGGGAGGAAGCTTGAAGCTCGAAGACCGGGCCGAGCGGGCGCATTTTCTTCCTGCTTTTTTCCTGGTCGCCGGAAGCATGGACAGGATGATCCTGGCTTCCGTATCCTCGGGAGCCTCCTCCTCGATCGCTTCTTCAGGCTCCTCGTACTCCTCGTGCTCTTCGTCCTCCACGGGCTCAGGCTGCTCCCGGGCCATGGCGGCCCGCAGCCCGGAGATGAGCCCGGCCAGTGCCTTCGCGCCGGCGCCCGCGGCCCGCGCAGCATGGCGGACGACCGACCACAGGAGGCCCAGGCATTTTCTCATGGACAATCCGGAGGTCAGGATGACGAGGATGAGGATGCATGTGCCCAGAAGCAGGACAGACCCCGCCCTGGCGAAAACCGGAAGCAGCAGGCCGCCGAGCCAGCTGCCGACGACCCCCCCTGCCGCGTGCCCGCCGAGAATTTCCCTGCCTCCGAGCATGACGTCGAAGCCGGCCGCCAGGAGCAGCAGCATGATGAAAACGAGAAGGAGCCGGACCGGCCTGAGGTACTCTTTCTTCCGGATAAAAATCAGCACGGATGAGAGGCCCATGATAAGCGGCAGCGCACAAGAGGAGCATCCTATAAGGACGAAGAGCGAGTACGACAGGTAGCCGCCGGCCATGCCCATCAAGCCGTTGACCAGCGGAAGGCCCTCGCTGTTCATGCCCCTGTAAGATACCACGGCCAGCAGCATGAAGAGCGCGCAGCCCCCGAGGAAAATGGAAAGGATTTCCTCCAGCAGCTGCCTGGGAGCGCCGATGCTCCCCAGAATTTTTTCGCGCAGCGGCAGGGCTCTTTTGTAGTTTCTGACCATGATAACAGGATGAATATATCTTTTTGTATTTTATCTCGTTATCAGGGCAAAAATCAAAAAACAGAGGACATGGTCCGGAAAAAAATGCCTGAGAGGCAATGTTGAACGCGAAAAAATATCCCGGAGCTATTTTTCTGTTGCTAAATGGCGGGTTTTATAATAATATTACATCAACTTGATATGACACAGAAGGGGTCAGACCTCGCATTTTGCATTCAGGAGAACGCAAAACCTGGGCGTCCGACCCCTGTAATAAGGCGCCGCCGGGGATAAAATTTTCGGGTAGGGAGCCGCGGCGCCATTGCCGGGAGTGTGAAATGGTAAGACATCGCAGTTTGCTCATCCTTATGATTGCCGCCCTTTCGGTTTCCTGCAGCGGGACGCAGCCGGACCCTGAATCGCCTTTCAGAATGAAGATCATGTTCCTCGACGGGTCGGGCCCCGGCATGGACTTTCCCCAGCAGGTCACGAGGCTTCTTCTGAAAGTAACGCCCTACGACACTTTGAACAGCAACTGCACCTGCCCGGTTGGAGGATGCGTGCAGGAATACGCGGCAGGCCCCACCGGCACGGTGGCGCTCGATGATTTCAACAATGACGGGATCTACGAAGAGGCCGTGTTCGAAAACCTTCCCTTTGACTGCCCCTTCTCGCTCGAGGTCTTCGTTTATCAGAATTACTCGGTGACGGGGGTGAACTATTACGGCAGGGTTGACGGGCTCCAGCTTACCGAGGGAAAAAGGCTCTTCGTCAAGATGACGCTCTATGAGAAAGCCGGCCAGACCCTGCAGCTGCCCGAGAGCGAGGAGACCGCCGCCGTGTTCGGGCACACGGCCACGCGCCTGGCGCGCGGCCGCACGGTGGACCACAGGGTTTTCATTGCCGGCGGGTTCAACAGCATCGTGCCCGCTGATTGCACTTTGCCGCCCATATCCTCCTATTTCAACGCGGCGGGCGAGGAATGCGCCGTGGAAAACCCGCCGGCCAGCTGCTTCCGGTGCTATATCGCCACGGCCACCAGCGACATCCTCCTGTTCGAGCAGGGCAGCGGCACGCTTTTCAGGCCCCAGGGCTACGATGCCTTCGGCCTGCCGGGGGCGACGGCAACGCTCGCAACGCCGAGAGCTTTTCACACGGCGACCCTGCTGTCCGACGGCAGGGTGGTCCTGGCGGGCGGCGTCG
>JBDRLK010000062.1:0-2089 GCA_043813155.1 Pseudomonadota bacterium
GGACGGCGGCGGCGGCGAGGATGTATCATCCGACCAGGTCGCGGATGACGGCTCGGCGGGAGACACGACACCGGACGTTCCGGACGACACGGACACGGCCGGCGAAGTCCTGCCCGATCCGGTGGATGCGGTCGAAGACCCTGTCCCCGACACCCTGGATCCTGTCCCGGATACCGAGGATGCGGACACGGACCCGGCCGAAGACATCCCGGCCGAGGAAGCGACGATCGGGCCGCCGGGAACCTTTCACAAGAGCCAGATGGTGGACGGCTTTTCACGGGCCTACGTGCTCCACGTTGCGGACTCGGCCGTGGCGGCCATGGGGGCCGGGCCCGTGCCTCTTCTCATCGGCCTTCACGGCGCCGGCGACACGGGTGAAAACTTCATCTTCGCGACCAGGCTCACCAACACGGCCGAGGCGAACAATTTCGTCATAGCCGGGCCCGACGGAATCAACCGCGGCTGGTTCATTCAAGCGGAAGAAGGGTGGCCGGGCACCGACGGCAACAGCAGCTCGCTGCAGAACGACATCGATTTCATGAAGCGCATCATCGAGGTAACGGGCGCCACCTATTACATCGACACGAATCGCCTCTACGTCGTCGGCCACTCGCGCGGGGCGGGCATGACCGGCCTGATTGCTTTCATGTCGGGGCAGGTAACCACGTCGACCGGCCTTTTCGAGAGCCCCTTTGCGGCCTACGGCGTGAACGCGGGCTACGACGCAACGGGCGGGCGCACGAACCTTGCCGCGGCAACCCCCAAGCGCCCCATCTGGGTCATCCATGGAGACGCCGACAGCGTGGTCCCGTTCTCCTATGGACAAAGCTTTGCCACGGCCCTCGAAACAGCCGGCTGGGACGTGACATGGACAGCCGTCTCCGGGGGCACGCACACCTGGCTTTGGCAGACAGGATACGGCACCTCCAACCAGGACCTGTGGGACTGGTTTGCGGAAAACGCGATACCGTGATCCCCGATGGGGGTAGGGGAGCCTTCAGGCTCCCCATGAGAAATGCTTTCGGGAGGCTAAAGCCTCCCCTACCCGGGTTCTTTCATCACATCCACTCGGACAGGAACCGGAACCCTTTCTTTTTCAGGTACGCGATGATGTCGGGCAGGGCGAGCGCCGTGTGCTCGTGCGTATCGTGCATGAGGATGACCATGGGGCGGTGAAACACGGGCCGTTTCTGCTCCTGCAGCTTGACCAGGTGAATGAGATAGTCGGGGGGCTTGCCCTGTGCGCAGTCGCCTGAAAGCGTTGTCCAGAGAACGACCTTCATCCCCTTTTCCTCCAGCCTGTCGATGAGCCGCAGGCTGCCGCCGGGCGGCCTGAACAGGGGCACGTCCACGCCCGCCGCCTTTTCAACGGCCTCCCTTCCTTTCACGGCATTGTCCACGTACTTGTTGAAATTGCCCGCCCAGGGCATGATGTGATCGTACGTGTGGTTGCCCAGCGTGTGGCCGCGCCCGGCGATTTCCCTGACAATGCCGGGGTGCTTCTCCGCTTTCCACCCGATGACAAAGAACGTGGCCTTGACCCCTTCCTTGTCCAGGACATCGAGGATGCGCTCCGTGCTGACGGGCCTCGGCCCGTCGTCAAAGGTCAGGTACACGCCCTTTTCGCCGTCCGCCAGCGCGGATGACAAGGGCTCGTCAAGCGCCGGGATCCCGGCCCGGACAAGCTGCTGGAAATGCTCGAGGTTCCTGATGTTGAGCGGGAGCTCCGTCCCGGGGCTTTCAGGGGGCGGCGCCGGATCGGCCCCGGTGCCGGGGCTGCTGCAGGCGGCAAAAACAGCGAGCGCCGCTGCTGTGAAGCATCGCAAAAGCACGATCATTACTATACCAATACGCACGATAAATATCTATTTATGTGATGTAATTACCGACCCGCGATTGACGATAATTAATATTTCATTAAAATATAAGACCAATGCAATGCAGTTGCAGGCGATCGGCTTCCTGCTGAAGGCCGATGGCCGGTGGCTGAAGGCTGAGGAAAAGAAATGGATTTAAACCTGACACAGGAACATGAGCTCATCAGGAAAGAGATTCGCGAGTTCGCGCGCAACGTCCTGCTTCCCAGGGC
>JBDRLK010000063.1:0-16460 GCA_043813155.1 Pseudomonadota bacterium
GATAACGATTGTGACGGCGACGTTGACTGCTACGATATCGGCGACTGCAACGATGACCCTGCGTGTGGAGGCTGCGAAAATGCGACGTGCAACTCGGACTGCAGGGCTGCCGGCTGGGCCGGGGGGTCGTGCGTCAGCGGGGCGTGCCAGTGCACCAATGACTGCGTTTCAACTTCGACCTGCCATAGCGGCCAGATATGCTATCGCGGCGAGTGTCAGCCTCCATGGGGCAACAGCTTCACATTTATCATCAGGGAGGGTGAGGTACCTTCCGGCGACTGGGACACCGGCAGCAATCCGGACCCCAAAGCCTGCCTTTACGTCGATGGAACCGCGTGCTGTACGGCGGAAGCCTCGGACACCTGGTTTCCAACGTGGAACAAGGAGTGCACGTTTACCGTCGATTCCGGTTCCACTTGGTCAATGACGTTATACGATGTTGATATTACTTTCGACGACACAATTTGCAACTGGTCGGAAGGCCCCCTCACAATCGACTACTTTCTCTCTGGTGGAGGCACATTCACCTACCTGGACGGGTTCGTGGCAGTTGATATCCGGTGGTAAAAGCAACGTCATGGGGCCATTTAAAATCAATTCTTACACTGAAAGCGAGGTTGCTATGAAAACGGATCACAACAATTGGCTGAGCGTAACATGTGTAGCAAGCTACGTATTCTGCCCAAGAAAAATGTACCTGAACGCACGGCATATTCAATCTCGGTCAAATACCTATCGTGCTATTGGGAAGATAGAACATGAATGCCGGCGAAAGATATCAAGCCTTCTTCGCTCGGAGTACGAGAAGATGATGTTGAATGGCGGCCTTCAGCATTTCGATGAAACAGGTCTTCCGACGTTAATCATTAGTCAAATCAAGCACGAGCGTGAGCTTGCCCGGGCGACGGATCCCTTGAGCTTTGATGCGATAGACAAGGAGCTGAATAATAGAATACATGGCGCCATTATTGAAGAGGAAACCCACCTTCTCAAGGAGTGCCGTCGTCTGCTTTCGATTGGACTACCGGCCCGAGAAGCCTTGGACGCCGTAAAACCCTGGCAAGTCGAGTATTGGGTTGACTCTCCGAAGATGGGGCTCAGAGGCCGTGTTGACCAACTATGGAGGAGAAAGGACACTTTTGAACCAAGGGACCTGAAGACCTGTGGCCCGGAAGTCAGGCACATCTTCGCTGAAAGCTATTGGCTCCAGGTCGCTCTTTACGGAATCCTGATAGAAGAACAGGACAATGTGAGAGTTACCAATGTCGGGATTGATTATACCTATGATCAAACGCATGAAACACGGGAGCTAGACGCCAGCCTCCGCGCTCAAGCGCAGTATGCGCTGGAAAAGTCCAGAGAGATTCTTACCCGTGAAGATCTTCCTCCTACCCACAAAAATCGAACCCTCTGCACGTACTGTAACTATGAGGAGATCTGTCATGGTGGCAATAATGCAAAAGGTACCATCTCTGAAAATTCGCCTTCACAGGCAATCCAAGTAGGGGACGAAAACGATTCCTCGAACGAAGAGCGAATCTTCTACGATTTTCACAAAGCTTTATACAGGTTTCTTTGTAGAAGAAAGAGGATTTCAAAAGATGATGTGAAGCGCTTTTACAAAGAAAAGCGCCAGGAGATCATGTCGAAGAGTAGTGAATCCGCCACTTACAAGAGTCGCGCCAGGCGTTTCCTGAAAAGTCTTTCCGGTCTGGCTGAAAAGCGCCTTTGCAATGGTGTGGCTCCAAGCGTTGAAGCATACTTCAATGGAATATCCGTTCAATACATGAAAAAATCCGACTGGTTTTATATTGTTACTCGCGACCGTGATGTCGTCCCCTGGGTATTCACTGGAAAGAGCTTTAATTTTAAGGCTGATTTTAGGATTGCAGACATCTGTTTATCGGCCGAACACGCTTCCGGCTTGGCATGCCGGGAAGCCATGTGTTTCAACACTAATGGTTGCGAAGAGCGATTCGAATTTGGTCAGACAGAGCGCGAAAGATGGGGGGCGGTGCTTGTTGCCGAAAATACTGATACAAATAAGACAGATCCCTCTCAACAAGAAAAGACTCCGGATATTGTGAAACCTGCCCCAGAAAGCAATAAAGACGATGGGTTTCTTGAAAAGCAGGATTGGCTGGGAAAAATCTACGAAGACGAAAGCCATCGCTTGGTTTTTGGTAAGCTGGAGGATAAAGTGCAAGGATTAATTTTTGAAAAACGCTGCAAAGAGGTAAAAAAAGGAGATCTCTTGGTAGCTGAACCACGTAGACCGTCGAGTAGTGATCGCACATGCAGGGGGAAGAGGATTTTTTGTCGTGTTCGCAAGATGGAATCCTCCCCGGTTCACGTCGTGACTCCCACAATACGTTTCAAGGAACTTGTTACAAAAATCCAGCTTGAGCCTATTTGCCAGTTCGATGCAGAAGGGGAGCGTCAGCCTGTTTTAAATGATCTCCTTGATAATTACAGGCTTCGCCGAGCGGATGCGGACGAAACAGCTGAATTCCTGGATCTCCCGAAGACCGGATGGCCCATGGGCACGCTCACCGAAGAGTCCGGTCATGTGCTGGCCAATCTTCCCTTTCAACCAGAAGATGCTATTTTTCGCAGCTTTTTTGTGGTCGGCGCTAAAGGCAAAGGTAAAACGTCCTTTGTCAGAGAGCTCGTGACGATTCTCACAGGATACCGCCCTCAAACGTCCACCCCGCCGGCCATCGTCATTCTCGATGGCGAGCCAAAACAACCCGAAGACACACAAGCCGATGAGGGAGCTTCTGAATTTAACCTGAACCGCTTGCAGCGCGCTTACGATCATCTGGCTGAAAAGATCGGAGGGCCTCAGGTCCTTGATTGCCCTCCCTTTCGCGAGATCCGTTTCTCACGAGAAAGCTCATGCATTGATTTCAAATTCGGAGAAATCAACGCTGTTGATCTCCAACTCCTTCTCCCTCCGCTTCCTGAAAAAAGTGCTGATGTCCTTTATCGGTTACTGCGTAATATTGACCGAAGAAACGACGTCGAATTGAACTGCCTGGCAGACGTTCTCGGCCATGTACGAAAAGAAACGATATCTAACGGACAGATTGATGGACGTATAGCTCAGGCTATTGGAAGAGCCTTGCAATCACCTTCCGTTGAAATCCTTGAAAACATAAGACCTGACGCTGTTTCAGTTCGCGATCTTGTAAAACCTGGTACGATTACAGTGGTCAACGTAACCGAGTTAGATGACCAGCAAAGAAAGGTGATCACGCTGTATCTCCTGCTTGCCTTTGAACAGCTTGCCATTTCCCGAAGCTCGCTTAACCTCCTGTTGGTACTCGATGAAGCCGAAAGGCTCTTTCCCCGGAAATCATCAGGGCGCGGCGGTGCAACCACTATCAAACGTGTGTCCGCCCGCGTTGCTGACATTGCCCGGCGTGGAAGACGTCGCCGCTTCGGTATGGCCATTTGCACTCAATATCCTGCTGATGTTGATAGGGAAATAGTGGGCAATTGCGACATCAAGGTGACCTACTGTCTGTCCGGCCAGGATGCCTGGGTCAGAGAGAACCTCGGGAAGGAGTTTATTGGCAAGGTCAAGCAGCTTGACACCGGCTGCGGATACATTGACCTCCGAAAGGTCTCAAGGGCATCAGCGCCGGTATCAGTGCGGTTTTTCAAGGCCTAAACCAAATAGTGAGTAGATCGGTTGATTGTTTTTCATTAACATGTATGCTGGAGAAGCCATGAACGATCAAGCAACAGACAATTTCATTCCCGTCCAGGTCGACAAGAGCCACATCATCACCATCGGCGAGCGGCTTTACACCGAGAGCATCGAGTTCATCAGAGAGCTCGTCAACAATGCCTACGACGCGGACGCTTCGCTTGTCGAGGTGGTTCTCGGAACGGACACGGTCGAGGTCAGGGACAACGGAACGGGCATGGACAGGGAAGGCCTTATCCAGTTCTTCAACATCGGCTCCCAGGAAAAGCTCGATCTCACAAAATCCCGCCGGTTCGGCAGGGAAATGATCGGACAGTTCGGCATCGGCAAGTTCGCCAGCCTCGCAGCTTGCGGCAGGTTCGAGGTCATTACGCGAAAGAAGGGCTTCGCGGCGCGGGTTGTTTTCGACAAGGCGAAGTGGGAAAGCGCTGGAAAGGAATGGAACATCCCCCTCGAGCGGCTCTCCCTGTCCGACGGGGAAACGGACGGCACGACGGTCGTTCTGCGCGATCTGTCCCGGAAGTTCGGGCCCAAAGAGATCGAAGCCAAGCTGGTCGATGGAACCCCGCTCAAGGCGCCGGACTTCACGGTCAAGCTGAATGGACGCAGAATTACGCCGAGGAGCTACGGCGGGCACAAGATACCCGTGCTCCTTGGAACGGATTTCGGCCCTGTTACCGGGGAAATCGTGATCCTGCCGGAGAGCGCGGCATCCAGTGGAGAGACGGGCATTGAAATCAGGGTCAAGCAGGTAACGATCAGGCGGGAGCTCTTTGGAATGGAGACGTGGGGCAAGGCCATGGCAATGGTGAGGGGAGAAATCTACGCGGATTTCCTTCCCGTAACCAGCGACAGGACCGGCTTTATCAGGGATACGCCGGCCTGGGAGCAATTCATGCGTGTCATGCAGCAGGTAATGGATGATGTCAGGAGGGCCCTGCAGAAAATGACGCGCGGCAGGGAATCGAGGAAAGCCGGCAGGGCGCTCAAGGAAGCCCTCTCAAAAATAAGCAGGGCCCTGGAAATCAACCCCGATCTGTCACCTTTCGGGACGCTGCTGGTCGGAGACCCGGCCGATAAGGGAGGCGAGAAAGGTTGCGAGGGACAGGAAGCAGGCCCCGATGATTCCAAGGATACTGTCGTACCAGCGCCAAAGCCAAAACCCTTGAAGAAAAGAAAGCGAAAGCCGAAAGCAAGGCTTCTTTCACCGCACGCGGTCATGAAAAGGATGAAAGTCGGGCGGCTCGGCATATCCTGCTGCATCGACAGTTTTGGCGAGGACGGACCGGAAGCGTTTACCGAGGACACGACTGTTTTCATCAACAAGGACCACCCGCTTTACAGGAAAGAGGTGAGGAAAAAGGACACGCATGTTCTGAACCTCGCCAGGCTGATTGCCCAGGAAATAGCGATCATGAGGGACTCGCGAAGCCCGCGCCAGGCCTTCGACCTTCAAAGCAAGCTGCTCAAGGCGGCCTTTTCTGAAGACTGAGCAACATTCTATAGTTCGAATGCTGTTTACAACCTGCTATTAGTCAGAAGTGGCCATGGGACAACCGGCAGCCTCCAATCAATGTGACCCTTTTGCCTCCTTCATGTTAGCGGGCGTCCGCAAATTTCCTTGACAGCCGAGTGCGGACAGATCATGATGAGATTAATGGGGTGAAAACTCAATGCAACTCTATCCACTGAGGTGCCTAATTGCTTCTGACGGTTCGAGAGTTCGTCCAACGAACATCCACTCAGCTTCCTTCTCTTGTTTCTGATCTTCAAGAGATCACGGGACGGTACGCGGAGGAGGAGAAAAAAGCCTGGTCCGAGTCACTTGCCCGAGTGGCGGGTGTACTGTCCCATGCCGATCTCGGGAATTTCCATGTCCGCCTGGGGAGGGCTTCTGGAAACCTGAGCCTGGAGTATCGGCTCCCGGCTGCTTCGACCTGGTGCGATCTTGTTCTGCTGGGGCGGGGTGAGGAAAAGCCTTCCGCGGTCATGGTGGAGTTGAAGAACTGGAACACCCGGGGCGATCGTCCGGGACCTCGCCCCGGAATTCTCATGCATCACAATGAACAGGTCCTACACCCGAGCGAGCAGGTTCGAGGGTATGTGGAGTACTGTAGGCGCTTCCACAGCGCCGTGCAGGACACGGGCGCGACTGTCGAAGGCTGTACGCTGCTTACTGGGACCAAGGATGCGGCTGCCTACACATCGCCTCCCCATGACGGTTTAGCCGCTTCCTTCCCTGTCTTTACAATGTCTAAAACGGATGTGCGTTCTCGCCTACCGCTCTACCTTAAAGAGCATCTCCATAAACCTGATCCGAACTTTGCCGAGGATTTTGAGGACGGGGTTTATCAGCAAGACCGCAGCTTCGTTCGTGCCGTCGCGGAAGCGATCCTCGATCCCGAGAACGCGGGTTTCGTTCTTCTAGATGCGCAGCGGCTCGGATTCGAGAAGTGTCTCCTCGCGGTTGAGGAGCTGCTCTATTCGGGGGCGGATAAGAAGACAATCATCCTCGTGGAGGGGCCGCCCGGCTCAGGGAAATCGGTTCTCGCCGCGCGCCTCTGGGCAGCTCTGGTTCGGGAAAATCGTATCGATGGGAATATCGTTTTCGCTACGACCAGCGGTTCGCAAAGGTCCAACTGGGAGTCCATCTTTGAAAGTGCCGGAAAGTCGCCGGCCGGCCGTGGGATCGTGATCCCAACCAATCGCTTCAACCCTGGCCTCTCCCCCAAATGGGTGAACGAAGAGCGCCGGAAAGGGCTGGAGCTCACTGTGGCCAGTTGGAGGGAGAACCTCGCACTTTGGAAACGGACAGGGCACAGCTCCAAGATCAAGAATAACAGCTTCGCCGTTACGGTCGTCGATGAGGCCCATGCGCTGATCGATCCCACAGCGCCGGGCACGGAAGGCGTGAACCCCTCCGGATGGTGCTATCATGCAGGCCCACAGGCCTGGCACATCATGAGGGCGTCACGGCTGTCCTTGTTTTTTCTCGATCCAGAGCAAAGTTATCGTGACAATGAGACAACAACAGCCAAGAGCCTCCACGCATTTGCCGAAGATTTCGGTGCGCATGTGCTTCCACCGATCTCCCTCGCAGATGCCCAGTATCGCTGCGCGGGTTCCAAGGAGTACGTCGACTGGGTGGAGAGGCTATTCTCTACGGTAGACTCCGGGAAAGTCGCAGGTAAGTGGAGGGCCACAAGTAGCCGAGATGGTTTCGTGTTCGAGACTGTCGCGGATCCTGTAGCCCTGGAAAAGAAACTCCGACCCCATATCAGTAATGGACGGACAGCTCGCTTGCTTGCGGCTTACGGCAGGCCTTGGAAGACGAAGGGCATCACAGCACCACATTCCCTCCCCCCCAGCGAGATGGACTTCGAGATCCCGTATATTCGGACCGGCCGGGAATCTGTTTGGTCGCGTATCTGGAACTACGCGCCAAAGATGAATTACACCCTGTTCGTCCAAGCACCTCCCCTGAGTAAAATGAATGAAGACCCGCTTTCGGAAGTCGGATGCCCGTACGTCGTCCGAGGATTCGACTTCGATTACGTGGGCCTTCTCTGGCTCAGTGACCTTGTTTGGCGAAAGGATCGCTGGGTCGCCCAGATTCCTCATATTCACGAAAGCGCTTGGAGGAAGACCCTGGCGGGGGCGAAGCGGGAGAAGGGCAAGAAGGGCCCCGCGAACGCGGATCTCCTGAGGCGGCTGTTCCGAGGCTACCGAATCCTCCTCACGCGCCCCATCCGTGGGATCTATGTCTGGTTTGAGGACGAGGAAACCCAAGTACACGTAGAGGCCGCCCTCGGGCGGGCTTGAGGGGGAGCCTATGCCATCAAAGTTGAGACCTGACCGCGTTCGCAAGAATGCCCTGGAGAAAGGGAAGGGAAAGGGGCCGATTCGGCGGGACACACGGCAACGCTTCGAGCAATGGGCTCGAAACCCTCGATGCGAGGCAAACGCGATTTCTGCAATCTGCGGTGTACAGATGACCGAAGTCGCGAAGAGAGAAAAACTGCACCCTACGATGGGACAGTCGCCGTTCGCCCTGGCCACCGGGACCACGTTCGAGAAATCGCTCTTCGCGAGAAATGCTGAGCGCGTATATAAAACCCTCGTTGAAGAGAGAATTTTCCCAGAAGGCGACCACCGCTTTATCGATCTGAGGTTGCGTCAGAACGGGGGGCCTTGCAGGGATCTCGACTCCGCCATGGAAGGGACGAACGATCTGCTTGGACAGATTGCCGCGAGCGGCAAGGGTATCCCCATAATCGTTGCCGGTGCGACCGTCAGAATCCCTGGTGAACCGATCCTACCTGAGGCGATCCTGGTGATCGATGTGCTTGTAATCAGGAGCGATCTGGTGCCCGCCCGGCTCATAGTCGGTGAGATCAAGACCTACCCGGATACCGGTGGGTACACGGACCGCGCCAGTCTGGCAGGCGCGCGAGCTCAAGCCGGCATCTACGTGTACGGGCTAGCTCTATCAGTCGAGGAACTCGGTACAAGCGATGCAATTAATATCGACAATCGCGGTTTTCTAGTCCTACGAAGACCAGGAAGCAACTGGCCCAGAGTTCGTGCTAGCGAGGACCTCCGATTCCAGGCTGAACGGGCAAGGAGGGGGATCGACCGGTTAAAGGCGATCGCCGCTGAACTGCCAGCTGGCTCCGAGGGTGATGCCCTGGCAAATGTATGTGCGGCCGAGATCGCCTACGATCCAACATGCGTCTCATTCTGCGATCGAGCCGCGGGCTGCTATATGCGGCTGATGGAAGCAGGAGATCCGTCCGTCCTGGGCGAGGACGTTGCGCGCTTTCTCGGAAAGATTAATCTCTACCGGGCTATCGAACTCCTCGAGGGAGCTTCATGCAGGAATGAGGCTGAGCGAGATATGCTTAGGAGAGTGCGGGAGGCTCGACCCGATCTATGAGCGGCATGACAGCAAGGGACGTTGTCCGAAGGATCGAGGCTTTCAAGGATGGACGTCCCCTTCCCCGGGGTACTACGATTCATTTTCCCATAAAGCGGCGTGAGGCTCTCCTCCTTTCGTTTGTCCGCATGGGCGGTGAGACTTTCCCCTGGGGCTTGGCGTACTCAAGACCCGGCGGTCGCCGGACGATTCTGACTGTTCCCGAACCACGCGACCGCACCCTGGTCGCCGACATGATCCTCGAGTTCGCCCCGGTGCTTCTCAGCCATGTTAACCACCCCGATTACACGGACGACGAGCATGATCTTGACAATCAGCCTCCCCTCTCCCAGGTCTGGCTTCCGAATCCGACACACCTCACGATGCTTCACTACCTTAACTTTGCTTACGGCAGGACGAACTTTGGCAACCGCAAACGCAAAAGGCTCCTACGTGCCTTCGGGAGAGCCTGTGGGTGGCTGTTCCGCGAGTCCCAAAGGCCAGGCCAGGTTACCGTGATAGACGCATCGGGCGCGCTCCGCGAGTCATTCACATTCCCGGCGGATGACCTGAGACAGCAGCACCTCGGGTTCCTCCTCGCGTGGCTTGAAACGAAGGGTGGTCGCAAGACCCGAATCCAAGCTGCGGCGGAGGCCGAAGCGCTGAGCATCGCAACCGCTTTGAACCCCGATCTCGAGAGAACCGTTCTCAGCAAAATTGTCGAGGGATGGAACGAGACACGCCATGCATCAAATGAGGCGCGGATGAAGCGGTCTGCGCGTGAGATCAAGCGCGCCCTGGTTCCCGAATTGCAGAGACGTCTCGACCTCACGGAGCGCGCCCGCAGAATTCTTGCGGAGGACAAGAGAAGGCAGAACTCCGGTGTCGAAAAGCTCGAAGACGCAAGTCTAGGAGAGCATTGGTACCAGTATCTGAGGCTGGAGAAGAATACCGAGGATGATGAGGATAAGAATGATGGTCCCATTTACACACCTCATCCGGAAACGGATTATGCACCGTCAAGGGCTGCCTCCCGGTACTACATCATGGAGGCATCGGAAGAGTTGTACAGAATCTCACTGATCCATGACGACCTCGATCTTCAAGAGGAGGCGATCGCATCCGGCGACGCTTTTCGCGGCCAGATCGTGCGCGTACGAGATGAAGGCAATGGTCGCCGGTTGACCCCGATTTGGTCTATCCATGTGCGCGCGCAGGGCCCGCTGAGGTTGAAAGGAGGCTCAGGCTTGGTGCTGCTCGGAGACCCAGGAGTGCAGGCCTATATCAGGACCATTCGGGACCGAGGAAGAAAAGGCCGGGATATCGAAGTCGAAATCAAGGTTGGCAAGAAAAAATCCGAGATCTCAGGACGCCGCGTCGAGAATGCGGCTAGCACCCGGCTCAAGGGCCTGAAGGTCGCTTTTGCTGTCCCGGACTCGGGCTTTTTTCTGAGGAGGAAGAGCAGTCTTGTTTGGAAACGCAACGGGCCAGGCAAGTGGCTTACTCACGACCGAATGCCACCCGAGCCGGCGGAACGGACGGATTAGCTGATGCCGCGATCCTTAAAGAGAAAGAGAGCCCACACAATCAGAGGCGACAGCGTCGAGAAAGATTTATTGCAGTATCTCCTCGACAACGGACGCCTCGCCGTGATCAAGGCCCCCCCAGGATCTGGAAAGACGAGCCTTCTTATCAGTGTTTCCGCTGCCTGTTTTCGAAAGAAGATGCGCGTGGCAATCGGAACCCAGACGAATTCTCAGGCGGACGATATCTGCACGCGGCTCTGGCGCAATCACGGGATTGCCCCGATTCGTTTTGCAGCCATAGACTATGGCTCCTCCGACTTACCGGAGGAGATACCCATTTGTAGCAACGTCAAGGATCTACCTCCCCAAAGAGCGTCCATCGTGGTTGGAACTATCGCGAAATGGGGGTTTGTCGAGGTACAGGATCCTTACGATTTTCTGGTGATCGACGAGGCCTGGCAGATGTCCTGGGCGAGCTTCATGCCCTGCAACAGCGTGGCAGCTCGTTTCGTTCTAATCGGCGATCCGGGACAGATTCCGCCCGTCGTTACGATCGACACATCGAGGTGGGAGACATCCCCGAGAGCCCCGCATCGCCCCGTCCCGGATATAATCCTGGCCGACTCAATCAGGGGCATTATGGTTCGTGAACTTACAGCCTCGAGGCGCCTTCCCCCCGACAGCGTAGAAGTCGTCCGTGGCTTCTACGACTTCGATTTCGACTCCTCCGCGAAGCCTGGCGATCGCCGTCTAATCCCGAAGAGCGGTGGAGGAGGGGGGGTTGATCGTGTGATTGGCATGCTGGCGGAGGGATCCTTCGCTGCCTGTACCCTTCCTACACCAGATCAAGGCCCTCCTCTCGAACTTGATGAAGAGGTCGGGAAGGCGGCTGTCAAGATTGTGCGGCGGTTGCTCGATCGGTCGGCATCACTTGTCGTAAAAGACGACGATCGGTATGGCAACCGCATCACTATAAAGCCCGAGCACATCGGCCTTTGCGCGACCCATCGAATCATGAATAACTTCTTGCAGCTGCAGCTCCCAGCTTCGCTGCAAGACCGGGTTCGTGTCGATACTCCCGAACGCTGGCAGGGCCTCGAGCGACCCGTGATGGTAGTCGTCCATCCGCTTTCCGGTGTTCTTACCCCATCCGCCTTCGATCTTGAAACCGGCCGGCTCTGCGTTATGGCCTCGCGCCACAAGGTAGCCGTTGTCGTCGTCGGACGCGATCACATTATGGACACACTCAAGGAATACATCCCCAGCGCAGAGCAAGCGGTCGGTTGCCCAGACGTCACAGGTATGGGTCATGACCGTCATCTTAAGTTCTGGAGATACCTGGAACAGGAAGTCCGAATCGTGAACATCTAAGAACAACGCTATGGAACCCCTACCCACATCATTTGGTGTGGCCTCCGCAGTCCAGGAGCCTGGGATGCTCGAACTCTTCCCAACATTAGACTACGATTGGTTCATCTCCTTTTTATAGTACGTCGCGCTGCAATATAAAGTCTGATCGTAATTCTCTCTATCAACCCGAAGGTCATAATGATGATACCCCCTGTCACATGACAATCCGCGCTTCAAACCCCCAAATCGGGGTGAATTAATGCCGAAACCCGAAGGTCATATTGTCATGTTTTGGACATGGTTTTTGCAGAAAAAAGAGTACCAAATGGACTCAACGGCACCAAATGGAATGGGAGCAAGTCGTTGAAACTGAAGAAAAAACGGAAAAAGCCTGGCCGGCCGGGCCTGTTGTGTAAAGTGTCATGTTCGCCCTCATAACCCGAAGGTCGCTGGCCGAAAATCCGATCATCTTAATGCTCTAAACGCCCTTATTCTATTGGGTTTTCTTGGTGTTCCACAATAGCTTGGCTTTTACTGTTTTAGAAGTGTTCCAGCAAAAATGTCATATTTCTCACGCGAGATTGCCGCAAGTTTTGTCGTCAGCCTGTCGCAAGTTTTGTCGTAAGTTTGTCGCAAGTTCACGGCCCTTTTTTCCTGAACCTGTAGAACAACTTGTTGGTTGCACCATCGCTCTCCAGGATTCCTTTTTCCACCATGGCTTTCAGGTCCCGCTGCAGCGTCCTGCGGTTGGTATCCGAACAGAGCCTCTCAACGTCCTGGATGGTCAGACGGCTGTGTACGAATACATGCCACAAGACCTTGGATTGGCGCTCTGACAGGCCGTGCTCCTTCACCAGTACGTCCCGTCGGATCGCATGCTCCCCCCGCTGTCTCACCTCCGCCAACTGCGTTGACAGGCCTTCCACGAAATACTCGAGCCACTGCGTCATATCCATGCCCTGTTCTCTGACGCTTCTGATCGCCCGGTAGAAGGCCGCCCGGTCACGGTCATAGTATTCGCTGATAGTGAACAGGCGCTTGAAGTCATACCCTGCCCTGTAAAGGCACAGGGCCGAGAGAAGCCGCGATGTGCGGCCGTTCCCATCGAGAAACGGATGGATGTGGACCAATTGAAATTGGGCGATGCCGGCCAGAAGCACAGGGTGCGTTTCCTTCTCTTTGTTCAACCAGGCCACGAGCTCCTGCATCAGGATCGGTACCTCGTGAGCAGGCGGAGGCGTGTAGACAGTCTCCCCCGTAGCAGCGTTGACCACGTAGTTCTGGACCTTCCTGTATTCACCCGGTCCGGCCGCGCCCCCCCGGACACCTTCCACCAACCGCTTGTGGATTTCCCTAATCAGCCCCTCGATGATTGGTCCGCCGCCTTCCAGGTATCCTGCTACCAATTCAAAAGCACGGCGATAATTCAAGAGCTCTCTCGCATCGTCCGGGTCGGCTTCAGGGACCGTTTCACCCGCCCACAGCCGCTCGGACTGTTCAAGCGTCAACTGTGTTCCCTCTATGTGAGCCGTGTGGTGGGCCTCCAGCACCAGTGCCCGTTCGCCCATTTCGCGAACCCACTGATCGGACAATGTCGCCGCCTCCAGGAATCCGCGCGCCCGCTCTATGCGCGTAAGAGCAGCGGTGATGCTGTTAGTAGTCGTGAACTTCGATTCGAATCCGTCCGTCATGACTCCAGTCCGTCCTGCATTTTGTGCGAATCAGGGCCTTGAAGAGCTGCCTGACTGGGCTTTTCTTATTGCTCCCCGTATTATGGAAAAATACTATTGTTATATCCTCCTTGCAAGTTCAAACCACATAAAACACACCACTCTGCAAGGTCACATATTTTACGGCCCGATGAGGGCTGCATCGCGCAGCCTCTTCATGAGCGTGGATTTTCTTTTGTGCCTGGTGGAAAGAGCGTTCATCCTGCGCCTAAACTTCGAGCTTTCCCGGTTCAGCCCGGCCAGATCGCGAAGGTCCTCGAGCAACCCGACCGCTTCGTCGTATGACTGCGGGAGCCGGGTTGCGATGAGCTTGCGGACCTTTTGCCAGAGTTCGTTCTCCTGCCCGCACAGGCTTTCCAGGTATTTTTTTCGCGCCGCGGCTTTCTTGCGCTCGCGCAGGGCCTGCTCGCGCGCCCGGCTCTCCGCTTCGTGCTTCCGCCGTGACCTGCCGACCGCTTTCGCCCTTGCAAGCAGCTCGCCGACACTTCTTGGCCTTCGGCGTTTTCCGCCGCTATGCGCATGGGCAGCCGCAGCAAGCTCTGTTCGAGCCTGGCGGCGAAGCTCGGCGCCAAGATGCCGGGTCTCTCCCTCCAGGAGCTGAACGATTATCCTGTCCTTTCTCCTGGCCGGCAGCCCTTTCGCCCACTTCGCAGCGGCCCCTTGCGAAAGGCGCGCATCAGCGCTCGTGCCGCTCCTTTCGGCCGCGGCCGCGACGAGGTCCTTGTCGATCCTCAGAAACTCGATGAAGCGCACGAGCCGATCATCCGGATCATTCAGGCCGGGTGGAACAGCCGGCTCCGGGACATCGTCGTCAAGCTCTCCCCATTGAGCGGCAAGAAGCCACCCAAGGTACAGCGAGCGCAAATCCCCCTGCATCAGGTCCGCGCGCAGAGAAATGAGCGATGGGAGCCAGCTTTCTCCGTAAGCCCATTCATGGTCCTCCTCGTCTGAATTGAAGGACAGGATCAGGTGATCGCCGGCGCGACGTGCGCCTACACAGCTTCCGCCGCAGTAGCGGGAAGCCTCCTTCATGGGAAGAAGCCTGTGCGGCAGCCGAAGCATGAGCATGCGGCCGCCGCTGTTGTCAACGTAAAGGAAGGCGTCAAAGAAATGCTCCATCCATTTTTCCGTATTGCCCTTGAAGTATCCCCAGTTGTACACGTTTGTGAAACCTGTCGCGGTTATCTGCGCTCTCGACGAGACGCGCCTGAGCTGCTTCGTCTCTTTATCCGTGAGCGGCCGGTCAACGGCCTGAAACTCGTAATATCGGTACTCGCTCATGTGTCATGCACCTCATCTTCTTCGCAACGTGATCGTTCAGCCGGGGATGATTCCGGCTTCGGTCATGAAAACGCGGGCTTCATGGTTTTTATTTACATAAAATGTTAGTGATATGCAAACAGGAAATTTTTTACGCAACCGGAAAATGCCTTTGCCTGAAAAGGATCTGGACAAAAAGCTCCGAGAGGCCCTGGAGGAATGCGAGCGGCTGCGCCGTGAGAACGCCGAGCTTCGCGCTATGCTCGGCCTGAAGGCAAAGGAGCCGTCGGCGCCCGGCCATGAGTCCGAAAAACGCACCGAAACGTCCGTTTCCCCCAAGCCAGCGATTGACCACGGATCTCCTTCCGAGGCCAAGGTAAAGCTCTTTCGCAGCCTTTTCAGCGGCCGCGATGATGTCTACCCGGTCCGGTGGGAAAGCAGGACAGGCCGTGCGGGCTACAGCCCGGCCTGCGCCCACGAATGGGACCGGGTCTATTGCGCCAAACCGAAGATAAAATGCAGCCAGTGCGATCACCGCGAGCTGCTGCCCGTCACCGATCGGGTCCTCTACGACCACCTGGCCGGAAAACACACGATCGGCCTCTACCCGCTGATGCAGGACGAGAAATGCCTGCTTCTTGCCGTTGACTTCGATAAGGCCGCGTGGCGCGAGGACGCGGCCGCGTTCATGGAAACATGCGACGCGCTGGGCGTGCCGGCCGTATTGGAAAGGTCGCGCTCGGGCAACGGAGGGCACGTGTGGATTTTTTTCGAGCAGCCCGTGCAGGCTTCACTGGCCAGGAAGCTCGGTTGCGCCGTTCTCTGCTATACCATGAACAAGAGGCCCGAGCTCGGGCTGGATTCCTATGACCGCCTTTTTCCGAGCCAGGACACCATGCCGAGGGGCGGCTTCGGCAGCCTGATCGCCCTGCCGCTCCAGAGGGAGCCCAGGGCAAGCGGCAACAGTGTTTTTCTCGACAGGGATTTCCAGCCTTACAAGGACCAGTGGCTGCTGCTGGCCTCGGTCAGGAAAATGAACGGGCATGATACAGAGGCTCTCGTCTCCGAGGCTGCGCGGACAGGCAACATTATCGGCGTTCGCATGAGCGTCTGCGAGGAGGACAGAGACGACGACCCCTGGGTCAGCGTTCTGACGCGTAAAAGGAAAAAGACAATCATGCATGACCCCTTGCCTCAATCCGTGCGCGTTGTTCTCGGCAACATGGTCTTCGTTGAAAAGGACGGCCTTCCGCCGTCGGCAGTCAACGGCATCACACGGCTTGCCGCGTTCCAGAACCCGGAATTCTACCGCATGCAGGCCATGCGCATGTCCACGTTCAACAAGCCCAGGGTGATCAGCTGCGCCGAAGATTTTCACCGGCACATCGCCGTGCCGCGCGGCTGCATCGAGGATTTGTTAGGCTTTCTGAAAGAAAGTGGCACGGAACCTGTAATTGCGGACGAGCGCTTTGCCGGACGGCCGATCCGGGCGTCGTTCGGGGGGGCGCTCCGGCCCGCGAAGCAGCAAGCGGTGGAAAGAATCATGAAGCATGACATCGGCGTCCTGTCCGCGGCCACGGCGTTCGGGAAGACTGTTGTCGCAGCCCGGATCATCGCGGAGCGGAAGGTCAACACGCTGGTGCTGGTCCACAGAAGGCAGCTTATGGACCAGTGGAAAGCGAGGCTCGAGCAGTTCCTGGATCTTCCGATGGCGCCCGCCCCGGGGCAATCGGAGGAGGAAACTGAAGCCGGTGATGCAGACGCGGACGCGGTGAAAGCCGGGAAGAAAAAGAAGGGCAGGAAGAAGCGGGCAAAGAAAATCGAACCGATCGGCGTGATCGGAGGGGGAAAAGACCACAGGACTGGGAATATCGACGTCGGCATTATCCAGAGCATCGTGAAAAAAGGCCAGGTTAAGGATTTGATCACCGAATACGGCCAGGTCATCATCGACGAATGCCATC
>JBDRLK010000064.1:0-4141 GCA_043813155.1 Pseudomonadota bacterium
GTGGATCTCGTCGACAAAGAGTATCGTGGTCCTGCGGTAGAGCTTTTTCTGCTCCTTTGCTTCCGCCACGATCGCCCTCACTTCCTTGACGCCGCCGAGAACAGCGGAAAAATGAACGAAGATATGCCCCGTCGAGTTCGCTATGACGCTCGCAAGGGTGGTTTTACCCGAGCCGGGCGGCCCCCACAGGATCATGGAAAACAGCTCGCCGCTCTCGATGGCCTTGCGCAGGACCATCCCTTTGCCGATGAGGTGGTCCTGCCCCACCACGTCGTCGATCCTCTCGGGACGGCAGAAATCCGCCAGTGGGGCGCCCGCGGGCTGCTTTTCCATGGCTCTTTGAAAGAGGTCCGTCATCTTCTTTTCCCCGCTACAGTATGCCCTCCCGCGCTTTTTTTCAATATCTTTGTAGGGGCCGGGCCCTCTCTTTTTATTGACAAATTCAAGTGATGAATTCTATTATTATCATTAATATTAATAAAAGGTCAGGCACCATGGGATTTTTTAACATTTTCCTCAGAAAACAGCGACGCATCGAAAAGCGCCTTTTTAATTACCTCGAGCAATGGCAAAAGTGCATGGAAAGCTTCAGGGAAGCCATGCAAATCTACATGGACAAGGGGCTGGGCGAGGAATTCGATTTCCACGTGGCAGCGACACACAAGCTGGAATCGCAGGCAGACGACCTGCGAAGACAAATCGAGTGGGACATGTACGCCAAGTCCCTGCTTCCCGAGTCGCGGGGCGACATCCTCAGGTTCCTTGAAATCATGGACAGGATTCCCGGCAAGGCCGAGGCCGTGCTCTTCGACATCCAGCTTCAGAAAATCGTGTGGCCCAAAGAGCTCAATCCCAATCTCGAAAGAATCATCAACCTGGCCTGTGAGGCCGTACGGCTTACATACGAAGCGTCGTGCAAGCTGATCCGCAACGAGAAGGACATCCTCCCGCTGACGGACAGGATAGACAAGAAAGAGAGCGAATGCGATCACGCTGAAAGAAGCACGACGACAAAGCTTTTCGAGATGGACATCGACTGCTCGCAGAAGATACTCCTGAAAACGATCATTATCGAGCTCGGCACGATCGCCAACAGGGCTGAAAACGCGGGGGACGTGCTCACGATCCTGAGCGTGAAGAGACGGGTCTAGGACATGTATATTTACCTTGCCGCGGCGGTCTATCTCGGCTGGTCGCTGGGCGCCAACGACGCGGCCAATGTTTTCGGGACCGCGGTGTCGAGCAAGATGCTCAAGTTCATCACCGCGGCTGTTTTCGCATCCGTATTCGTCATCATCGGCGCGCTGCTCGAAGGCAGGGAGGGCATCGAGACGCTCAGCTCCCTGTCCGCGATGGACATCGAGACGGCGGCGATCTCGTCGTTTTGCGCGGCCGTCACCGTCACCATCATGACGCTCCTGCGGCTGCCCGTGTCCACGTCCCAGGCCGTGGTCGGCTCCATCATCGGCGTGGGCCTGATGCAGGGCCAGGCATCCTTTTCGGGTCTCGGCAAGATCGTCGCCTGCTGGGTCGGCACACCGGTCGGCGGGTGCGTGTTCGCCGTCATCCTCTACATGCTGCTGGCAAAAATCATCAATAAAATCAGGCCGTCCTGGGTGGGCATGGATTTCTTCCTGCGCTCCGCGCTGATCGTCACGGGATGCTACGGCGCCTATGCGCTGGGCGCGAACAACGTGGCCAATGTCACTGCCGTGTTCGTGGGCGCCGGCGCCCTGACCACGCCCATGGCCGCCCCTATCGGAGGCGTGAGCATCGCCCTGGGCATCCTGACGTTCAGCAGGGGCGTCATGAGGACCGTGGGCAGGGGCATCATCAGGCTCGATGCTTTTTCAGCGCTCGTGGTCGTGCTCTCCGAGGCCATCACGGTCCATATCTACGCTGTAATCGGCGTCCCCGTGTCCACGTCCCAGGCGGTGGTGGGCGCGGTCGTGGGCATAGGCCTGCTCAAGAGGGCCGAGGCCCTGCACGGCAGGGCCATTCTCGGCATCTTCTCGGGCTGGCTCATGACACCGCTCATCGGCATGCTGCTGTCCATGCTGGTCTACTTCCTCGTGCACCTGACGTACACGGGGTGAACCCGGCTGTCGGCAATCAGCTTACAGCTTTCAGCTTACAGCTTTCAGCTTCACCACCACCTCCCCCACGCTATGGTTGAGGGACCATCCTTATGAGCTGATTGCTGATAGCCGATAGCCGATAGCCGATGGCTTACGATCTGAAAAGGGCCTGGCCCTTTTCAGATTGTAATGGAAAATTCCGTGCCTTTGCCGGAATCATCGATGGGGCTGCTGACCTTTATCTTTCCGCCGTGGCTGTCGATGATCGATTTCACGAGCGTGAGGCCTATTCCCGTCCCTCGCTGGTGTTTCTGCCTCGCTTCCTTGCCGCGGAAGAACCTGTCGAAAAGATGCCTCTTTTCAAATTTCGTGACGCCGCGGCCCCAATCCTTCACACTGATATTGACCCTGCCGTTGTCCCCTTTCACGGAAACGGCGACCCTGTCGGTTCCGTCCGCGTACTTGACCGCGTTATCGAGGAGGTTGAGGACCGCGAGCGTGATGGCATGGGGATCATGCGATACCTCGGGAAGAGAGTCGTCGATATCCACCACCAGGTTTATTTTCTCCTGGTCCAGCTTGAATTTCGATATCTCGATGGCCGAGTTCACGGCCTGCGTGATATCCGCCTTGGTCATCTGGTAGGCCAGCATGCCCCCTTCCATCTTTGAAAAATCGAGGACGTTGTCGATCAGCGCGGTCAGCCTCTCCCCCTCCCGCGAGATGGTGAGAAGGTACCGTTTCTCCTTTTCCGGGTCCTTGATCTTTCCCATGGACAGCATGTCGGAAAAGAGCCTGATAATGGAAAGCGGCGTTTTCAGCTCGTGGGAAACGTTGGCGATGAACTCGCTCTTGAGCCGGCCAAGGCGTCTTTCCTGCTCGGCCATGTAAATCAGCATCGCGATGCCGAGAAAAACCACGGCAAAGGCGATGGCCACGGTAAAGATGTCGTACAGCTGCTTTTTTCGCGACGTGGCTTCGTAATACGATGCCGGCGTTGGGGCGACCTGGATGCGCCAGTCGTACAGTGTCGAGGGAATGCGCCAGCCCACGATGAATTCCCCTGATTCCTTGATTCTCGAGCCGAATACGAGCCTTCCCTCGCTGTCCACCACGTTGTAGAGCTTCGTGGGGGCGAGGTCGGCGAACATGTCGGGAAGGAACGTGTTCCTCAGGTAGTTGACATTGTAATTGAGGCACACGGTGTACCAGACATCGTCCGATTTCACCGACTTGGTCGACTTGTAGGAAACAAGATAGTACCCGCCGTCGAACTTCGTGTGCAGATGCTGAAGCGTTGTCGTCTTTCCGTCATCGAGCTTGAGAAGCGGCGTCAGGATGTCCTGGAAAATGCTCGTGAGATGCTCAATATCCTGGCCCGTGCGGTCGGAAACACTGAAAATCACGGAGCGGTTCTCGTCGATGATAAACACCGAGTCCACGGACGTGCTGACGCTGGAGAGCTGCTCCCACCTTTCCCTCAGGTCCTCCAGGTTCTCCATGTCGATGATGCTCAGGAACGCGTTGTCGCTGTCGATGATCTTCTGCTCGATGCGCTGGGATTTCTCCCGCGCCACTCCGTAGGTCGAATCGACGATCGTCCGGATTCCCCAGAGGTCGATATTGAGGGTGGTCTTGAAGCTCAGGTAGGCCAGAAAGCCCACGGCACCGATCACGACCGGTATAAAGACCCAGTATATCCATCGCCGGACCATGGCAGATCAACCCTACAACTTTATACACATTCAATTTACTAAATCAACTTAATGGTTTTGTAAGTGTGTATTCACGGTCCCGGGGGGGAGTATGGGGGCCGGGCCTTGAATCTTGATGCCCCTGTTTTGCAAACCGACCGTCGACCACTCCCTACACGGACAAGCACGAATACTGGTGAACACCATGTTCACTTTTATTCGTTTTGACCCTTGTTTGCGAGCATTATGCAGCTTTCACTATAACATCAATAATATCCATATAAGTAATCATTATATCTATCAATTCATACTAACTGTCAACACGCTACCTGAAGTCTCCGCTTCAGGGAAGCCGGTATGGGTTTTTCT
>JBDRLK010000065.1:0-3950 GCA_043813155.1 Pseudomonadota bacterium
GAGGCCGGCCGCGATCGCAAGAAGCGTTTTCCCCGTCCCCGCCTTGCCAAGGAGCGTGACGAGCTTGATGTCATCGTCCAGAAGCAGGTGAAAGGCCAGCGACTGCTCCCTGTTGCGGGGCCTGATGCCCCACACGCCCTCCTTTGGAACGCGAATCGGCTGAACCGCGCCGCTCTTTTCATTGAATACGCCCAGGGCCGTGTGGTTCTTCCTGGTTTCATCGGTCAGCATGATGCACTGGTTGGCAAAAGGCTGCTGGGGCAGGAGCTCCGCGGGGACCGCGTCGGCAAACAGCTTGTCGACGATTTCCGCCTTCACTTCGAGCTCCAGTACGCCCATGGCGATCGCGCTTTCCTCCACCCTTCCGGCGTCATAGTTTTCCGTTCTCAGGCCCAGGGCGTCGGCCCTGATGCGAAGGTTCGTGTCCATGGTGACGAAGATCGTCGGGATCGCGGCGTCCCGGTTCTGCGTTTCCAGCGCGACCTGCAGGATCGCTATGTCCTGCATGTGGGAATCGCGGGTGGGCTGTCCCCGCTTCTCCTGCGGAACCAATACGCGCAGCGACCCGCCGCTGGGCACATCAACGCTTTTGGCCAGGGTGCCGTATTTTTCCCTCAGGTTGTCCAGGTAACGCACCACCTGCCTGGCGTTCCTCCCGCGCTCCGTCTGCTCCTTTTTAAAATTGTCTATTTCCTCGATCACGAAGATGGGGATGATCAGGTTGTTGTCTTCGAATTTGAAAATCGCCTGCGGGTCATGGAGCAGTACGTTCGTATCGAGCACATAATTTTTTTTCATCGACTCATTCCTCTAGTTCCTGATAAGAAACGTTTCAACTATTTGCTTCACGCTCCCATTTGAAAACCGCACCATCAGCTTGTTGACCTTCCCCTGCTTGATGCCGATCACTTTCCCGCGGCCGAATGTCCTGTGGACCACCCTGTCTCCTGTTTTCAGGGTATCATCATGCGCTCCCTTCGTAAAGTCCTGCCGCGCGGTCTTTTCCGCCGTCCCGCTTTCATTCCGGATTATGTCGTCCGGTATTCCCGCGAGAAACCGTGACTCGCCCTGGTACGTGCCCGAGGACCCGAAGAGCCTGCGGGAGAACGCCGACGTGAGCAGGAGCTCGCGCCTCGCCCTTGTCATGGCCACGTAGAGCAGCCTGCAGTCCTCCTCGATCTCACGCCTGCGGGCCTGGTCGGACATCATGGCAAGGCTCGGGTGCTTGTACGGAAAGAGCCCCTCCTCCACGCCCGCGACCACCACCATGTCGAACTCGAGACCCTTGGCGCTGTGCGCGGTCATGAGCGTCACCCTGTCCTCTTTCGGATCGAGCGCGTCCACGTTCGAGTGCAGGGCGATGTGATCGAACAGCATCTCAAGGGACGGCTCCTCGCTTTCCTCCTCGATCGATTCGAGAAGCCCGGACAGCTCACGGATGTTCTCGAGCCGGGTCTCGAAATTCTCGGGAAAGGACCTGCGCAGGTAATCCTCGTACCCGGCCTCCCTGACCACTGCGTCGAGAAGCTCCGACGGCAGAAGCTGCCTTGAAAGGCCGTGCAGGCGCTCGATCAGCTCGACAAAAAGGCGAAGGTCGGAAAGCTTCCTGGTGGGACGGGCGTCCTCGCCGGTTTTCGCCCGAACGATGCCGAAAAGGGACGTCCCGGCCTCCCGCGCGGCGTTGCGTATCTTGTTCAGCGTGATATCGCCGAAACCCCGCGGCGGAACGTTCAGGACCCTTTCAAAGCCCAGGTCGTTATCAAGGTTCGATGCGAGCTTCAGGTAGCCCACGAGGTCCTTGATCTCCATGCGCTCGTAGAACCTGATCCCGCCCACGATGCGGTAGGGGATCTTATGATCCAGCATGGCCTCTTCGATCGACCGCGACTGCGCGTGAACACGATAGATGACCGCGGTCTGCCCGCACGAGCCGCGGGAGCCCGCGAACTCCCTGATTTCTCCCGCAATGGCGTCCGCCTCCTCCGCCTCCGTGGGGAGCGCCATGCGCCGCACCGGCGAGCCCTCCCGGCCGCGCGTGAAAAGAGTTTTGTCCGTCCTGCTCTCGTTGTGGCGGATGACCGTGTTGGCCGCATTGAGGATACTGGGCGTGGACCTGTAATTTCTCTCCAGCGTGCAGACCAGGCAGGAAGGGTAATCCCTCGTGAAGTTCACGATGTTTTCCACCCTCGCCCCCCTCCACCCGTAGATGGACTGGTCTTCATCCCCCACGACGAACAGGCTGCCGTGCTTTGCGGAGAGGAGCCTCACGAACCTGTACTGAAGAAGGTCCGTGTCCTGGAACTCGTCGACCAGGACATGCTCGAACCTGTCCGAGAGCCTTGCCCTCAATGCCTCGTTTTTTTCCAGCATGTTCACGGCCCGCAGTATGAGGTCCGTAAAATCCAGGGCCCCGCGCTCGCTCAACGCGGACGCGTAAAGCTCGTAGATCTTCCTGATGAAGCCGTCGTGCGAGCTCTTCACGTCGAAGTCCTCCCAGCTCACCGAGGCCCTCTTGGCGCGCTCGATGCTGTGCCTTGCGCCGGAGGCCTTCAGGGATTTCTGCTCCGGAAAATTGTCCTTTATGATTCTCCTGAGTATGCTGAGCTGGTCGTCCTCATCGAGGATGGAAAAATCCTTCCGCACACCCGCCTCCTCGTGATACGTCCTCAGGAGCCTTGCGCATGTGGCATGAAACGTGCCGACCCACAGCCTTCTGACGTCATCTCCCAGAAAATCCTGCAGCCTTCGCTTCATTTCCCCGGCGGCCTTGTTGGTGAATGTCATGGCCAGAATCGCGCCGGGCCTTACGCCCAGGGATTCGATGAGATAAAGGATTCTGTAGGTAACGACCCTGGTCTTGCCGCTTCCGGGACCGGCCACGACGAGGACCGGGCCTTTGCCCGCCGTCACGGCTTGCAGTTGCTGTTCGTTGAGGTCCCGCGCCCAGGGAGCTTCCTGTTCAACCTTATCGTTCATATGTCAACTATCGCACCGGCCGGCGATTTTGTTTCCCTTTTCGTTTACTATTTTATTTTCCTTTTGTAAACGCACGCATTGAAAAGGTGTCAGAGCGCTTTTTACAGGACAGATGAGGCCTTGCAGCTCAATTTCAGCGTGAAAAACGCCGGGACACCTTTTGCCGGGGTGAGCATGGGGGCCGGGCCTTGAATCTTGAATTTTTCGGGGTTTTTCTATGAAATAATTTCATAGAAATAATGGATGAAATTCAAGATTCAAGGCCCGGCCCCTTCGATCCCCCGGAATCGTGCATGCACCCCCCTGGATAGAAACAGAAGTATGATTATATTAATTTGACTTTTTTTCCCCCAAATACTAATTTGATTCTTTTTGCTGTCATTACATACACGTCCAGCCGGATTGCCGGATGGTTTATAAACAAATGTGAACAAAGTGGATAAACGTGTTCTTCTTACCAGCGTCTGCCGCCCTTTCGGCGAGAAATACGGGGACGGTTTCGGGGTTTCCTACGAGGGCTCACACCAGCTTCTCTGGGCCCAGGGCATTTTCCGCCCCAGGTCCACGACCACGCAGTGGGGAATTGATTTCATCGCGGAGAACCTGAATACTCCGGTTGTGACCCTTCACTACCCCAGCCTGAAGCAGCTCATCAATGAAATCAAGAAGGGGTACGACTACGTGGGCATCGCCTTCGTTGTGCCCACGTTCCACAAGATCAAGCCCATGGTCGAGGCGATAAGAAGGCACGCGCCCGGCACAAAGATTATCCTGGGCGGATACGGCACCATCCTTCCAGACGAGGAGCTGGCGCCCCTGTCGGATTACATATGCCGCGGCGAGGGCGTGGCCTTCATGCGGGAATTGCTCGGCGAGCCCAACGGAACGGATTACAAGCAGCCCATTATCGCCAAGCAGAGCTACCTGTTCTCCCTGCCCATCCTTGCACGCGTGGGATACATCTTTGCCGGCCT
>JBDRLK010000066.1:0-5822 GCA_043813155.1 Pseudomonadota bacterium
GGGTTTTCTATGAAATTATTTCATAGCGAACTTTTCATTCTTCACGCTATGAAATAATTTCATGAAAATAATGGATGAAATTCAAGATTCAAGGCCCGGCCCCTTCGATCCACCGGAATTGTAAATGCACCCTAAGGAATGGGCGACTGAAGTCTCCCGTTGCGAGGATACAATGAACAGCGAAAACAACGCAAACCAGGAAAGGACGGCGTTCACCCTTCCGGAAAACGCCTACAGGGAGCTCAAGAGCGGCGAGGAGTACAAGCCCGTGGTGGGCCATGACATCCCCATGCGGGAGGTCTCGGCCCGGTCCATTATCATCGGCGTCGCCATGGCGGTCTTTTTCTCGGCCGCAATCGCCTATCTGACATTGAAGCTCGGTCAGGGCCTGGAGGCGGCCATCCCCATCGCCATCCTGGCCGTGGGCATCTCGTTCATGTTCCGCCGCCGCTCCACGCTGCTCGAGAACGTCAACATCATGGCCATCGGCGCCACCAGCGGCATCGTGGTGGGGGGGTCGCTGTTCACCATGCCGGCGATTTACATTCTCGGGCTCGAGAACATCTCGTCCTTTTTCCAGATCTTTTTCGTCCCCCTCCTGGGGGCCGTCCTGGGCGTCCTGCTCCTCATCCCGCTGCGCCGCTACTTCGTGGCCAAGATGCACGGCAAGCTTCCCTTCCCCGAGGGGACGGCCACGACGGAAGTGCTCATTACCGGGGAGAAGGGCGGAAAGGACGCCAAGGTCCTGGCCTATGCCATGGCCATCGGCGGCGCCTATGATTTCTGCGTGCTCGTGCTCCAGGCGTGGCGGGAGAATTTCACGACCGAGATGATCGGTTTCCTTTCCCCGCTGACCCACAAGGTCAAGGCCGTGTTCGCGCTCAATACGACGGCCGCCATCTGCGGCATGGGCTACCTCATCGGACTCAGGTACGCCTCCTACATCCTGGCCGGGTCGTTTTTCTCCTACTTCGTGGTCGTGCCCATGTTCAACTTCCTGGGCCGGTACATTTTCTTTTTCGTGGGCATCACGGAGCAGCCGCTCATCCTCATGTCGGCCGAGGACATCTTCACGCAGTACGCGCGCTACATCGGCATCGGCGGGATTTTCATGGCCGGGATCATCAGCATCGTCAAGATGCTCCCCGTGATCCTCAAGGCCTTCGGCGCCGGATTCAAGGAGATCGCCCAGATGGCCCGGGCCGGGCGCGAGGCAAGGGCCGCGGCGGGAAAGGTTGCCGTACGCCGGGACGAGCGGGACATCCGGATGTGGAAGGTGCTCGTCATGATGGCGGCCGTGCTGGCCTGCACCTGGCTCTACTTCAGGTTCGCGGTTCTCGGCGGCCAGGACGGGCCCGCCACGCTCACGTCCCTTGCCGTGGTCATCGCCTTTGCCATAGCGTTCCTCTTCACGGCCGTGAGCGCCTGGGCCGTGGCCATGATCAGCGTGACGCCCATCTCGGGCATGACGCTTCTTACGCTGATCATCTCGGCCCTGCTCCTGTCCTGGGGCGGGCTCAAGGGAGACGAGGGCATGCTGGCCACGCTTCTTATCGGCGGCGTGGTGTGCACGGCCCTGAGCATGGCCGGGACGCTGGTCACGGAGTTCAAGATCTCCTACTGGCTCGGGGCGACGCCGTCAAAAGTGCAGTGGAGCAACATCATCGGGTGCGTGGTTTCCGCGCTCACGGTCACGGCCGTCATGCTGCTCCTGGGCCACGTGCAGGGGTTTTACAGGACCGACGCCCACCCCGACCCCCTGCCCGCGCCGCAGGCCAATGCCATGGCCGACGTGATCAGGAGCATCATGGCGCAGCCCGACGCCACGAAATGGTACCTCTACGGCTTCGGCGCGTCCGTGGCCGTGATCATAGAGATGCTCGGCGTCTCGTCGCTCGCCTTTGCCCTGGGCATGTACATCCCCATCGAGTACAACTCGCCCATCATCTTCGGCGCCATCGTGGCCCACCTCGTGCGCAACTCGGGCAAAAAGGACGAGGCTCTCGGCAAGGCCCGCTACGAGCGCGGCATCCTTCTTTCCTCCGGGCTCATCGCGGGCGGCGCGCTCATGGGCGTGCTGGCGTCGCTGCTGCAGCTTTTCGGGTCCGAGGACAGCCCGCTCATCCCGTCCCTCGGCAACCACGAGACCGCCTTCGGCAACTGGCTGGGCCTTGGGACGTTCGTGGTGCTGTGCGTGTATCTTTACTGGGATTCGCTGCGAGTGAAGAGGACATAATGCAGGCTACTGCACCCGTATGACGCCCGACGCATCGCAGGAATAGACGCAGCCCGTCTGTCCCGGTATGGGCGCCTCCCGGTACGTGTAATCGAGCAGCCGGCCGGGCAGCAACTCGCCGACGATGGACTGGGACGTTTCCCAGTCGCAGCCGTCGCTCCACGGGAACGTAGTGCGCGCGTGCACGTCGATCCAGCAGCCCGTCACCAGGCCCGTGAACACGATGTCCCCGAACACGAACCTCACGTCGCTGCCCGTGCACGCGTAGGTCACGACATCGGACGAACCCACGGGCGGCACGTCGACCCAGCAGTGGCCCGGATAATCGAGCCTCAGGACCGTGAGCGTTACCACGCAGACCCGGTCCTCACACCCCTCGTCGACGGCCCCGTCGCAGTCATTGTCCGCGCAGTCGCATGTCTCGACCATGTCGGGGCCGGTCGTGCAGCCGTCGCAGGTCATCACGTCGTCCAAGCACAGGTCGGCGTCGGGCCCGTCGCATGGCAGGCCGAGGCCGAAGTCCTCATCGATGGCGCCGTCGCAGTCATCGTCGCGGCCGTTGCACTCCTCGGTCACGGGAACGCAGGGTTCGCCGTTCTCATCCGCTTCGGCATCGATATCCGCGCCGGCCTCCGCGTCCGCGTCGGAGTCGGCCATAAATAAATCCCCGCCCGGGTCCGCGTCGCCGGCAAGCTCCAGGGCGTAGCAGCCCGGAAATCCGGACAGCATCAGGGTTATTGTAATGGCTGCGAGCCTGCGCATGTTCATGGGTGAATAATGATAAGGGATTTAAAGACCCGACGTGTCGATCGAAAAGGCTCCCTCCGCGCCGTTGTAGCCGTCAACGACAAGGAAGTAGATGCCCTCGCCGTAGGAGGCCGACATGTAGGAGCGCGTGGAGAACAGGCCGCAGGAGCTGCTGTCGTCGTTGCACAGAAGGTCGCTGCCGTCGCAGTCGCCCTTGACGTACAGGACCGTGTCGTACCCCGCGTCGCACGAGTCGATGGTGATGCTCCTTCCCGTCTCCACGATGAAGTAGTACACCATGTCCCCCGAGCCCCCGTCCGTGGCGCAGCTTCCGCTGTAGTCGTTATAAATCCCTCCCGAGGACGTGTTGCCGCTCGCGCCGTCGGTCAGGCGTATAGGCTCGCCGCACATGTCGCCGGCCGTCCAGTTGCCGTTGCTGTACGCCTCGATGTAATAGCTGCCCGTGCTGCCGCCGAAGGCGTCCACAACCAGGTAGTAGGTGCCTGCCGACAGGCCGCTGATGATCAGGGCCGAGGAAGTGACCCCGCCGTAGGCGTCGTCGTTGCACCAGGTGCTGCCCCCGCAGGTCGAGGAAAGGTAGATGACCGGGTCCATGGCCGTCGAGAACGCGGCGATGAAAACGTCGCTCGTGCTTCCCAGGGTGAAGGAGTACAGGACGTCCTCGCCCGAGCTTCCGCCGCAGCTTCCGCTGGTGTCGTTGCCCGCGCCCGCGTTGTTGCCCGACGTTGTGCTGCCGAACGTGAAGGAACGCGGCGTGTCGGTCATGACGCAGCTTCCCCAGGTGCAGGAGCCGCTGCAGGTCCTGGTGCCCGGGCAGGAGCCGACCGTGCACGAGCCTGTTTCATAGGCCTCGCATGCACCCTGGTCCAGGCACGAGCCCCACGAGCCCCACCAGCAGGAGCCCGAGCAGGTCCTGGTCTCCGTGCCGCAGCGGGCGCAGTCGCGGTCCTGCGAAGTGCCTGCCGCGCACTCGCCCGAGCCCGTGCAGGTGCCCCACAGGCCCCACCAGCAGGAGTCCGAGCAGGTCCTGCTCTGGGACCCGCAGAACCCGCAGTCGCGCACATCAATGGTCCCGGCCGTGCACTCGCCCCCGCCTGCGCACGTGCCCCACGAGTCCCAGGTGCAGTCACTCCCGCAGGTCCTTGTCTGCGTGCCGCAGTAGCCGCAATCCCTGGTCTCGGGCGTGCCGCTCGCGCACTCGCCCTGGCCCGTGCAGGTGCCGTAAGCGCTCCATATGCAGGTATCGGAGCACGTGCGCCTCTGCGTGCCGCAGTTGCCGCACACGCGGTCCTCGAAACTACCGGGCGTGCACTCGCCGCCGCCCACGCATTCGCCCCACGCGCCCCAGGTGCAGGCGCTGCCGCAGGTGCGCGTCTGCGTCCCGCACGTTCCCACGCCGCAGGACTGGGTCTGCGTGTCGCCGCGGCAGCACAGGAACCCGTTGTCGCAGGCCTCGTCGCAGTCGTCGTCAATGCCGTTGCAAAGCTCGCTCGGCGGCGTGCATTCCGCGGCCGGGGGGAGGCTGCAGTCCAGGCTGCAGGTGCCCGTGCCCGTGCTTCCGCAGACCGTGGTGCAGCTCACCTCGCTGCCCATGATGCAGCCGAACCCGTCGTCGGCAACCTCGTTGCAGTTGTCGTCGATGCCGTTGCACAGCTCGGCGCCGGGCGCGCAGGCATCGCCCGCGGGCACCTCGCAGGCGGACGTGCACACGCCCGATCCGGGCGTTCCGCACCCGGTCACGCAGTTCACCTCAACGCCGCGCGCGCAGTTAAACCCGTTGTCCACGGCCTCGTCGCAGTCGTCGTCAACCCCGTTGCACGACTCGGCCGGAGGCGTGCAGTTCTCGGGCAGGGGGTAGGTGCAGTCGATGCCGCAGATGCCCGTGCCAATGGAGCCGCACGTCGTTGTGCAGGACGTTGTCCTGTTCATGGGGCAGTCGAAACCCTCGTCGATGGTGCCGTTGCAGTTGTCGTCCACGCCGTTGCATTCCTCGGTGTCGGAAACGGGCGAGCACGCCTCCTCGCAGCCGTCGGCCGGGTTGCCGTTCACATCCGACCAGCCCGGCAGGCAGTTGAAGCTGCACTCCCCGCCCACGCAGGTGCCCTCTGCGTTGGGCGGATCCGGGCAGATCGTGTCGCAGTCGCCGCAGTGATCCGGGTCGCCGGCCGTGTTCACGCAGCTTCCATAGCAGTCAACCAGGCCGCCGGCGCATTCGGAGCTGCACAGGCCGCCGGAGCACACCTGGCCTTCGGCGCAGGGCAGGCCGCAAACGCCGCAGTTGTCCGGGTCGGACATGGTGTCGACGCACTCGCCGCCGCAGAGCGTCTCGCCCTCCGGGCAGCCGTTGTCAACGGGCGGGTCCGTGACAGCGTCGAGCTCCAGGCCGTCGATGGTGTCCGGCAGCTCGAAATCGAAACCCACGTCCCCTATCGATCCCGCCTCGGAGCAGGCTCCCAGGGCAAGGGCCGCCGGCACGGCGGCCGCAACGGCGATTATTGCGAGTTTGTGTATGTTCATGTTTATCTCCTGCAATAACGACAGCGATCCGCGCCGGACAGAGTTTTCGCGGGACAGCGTGTAACGCTGTCCTCGTCCTCGCTCATTTTCACTCTGTCCCCGCTACTCATGTAATTTTACTCCCATTCCATCGCCCCTGCAAGTAATTCGCCGGAAATGACAGAAATTCCAAGTGAAGCGACGGCGACTTTTCGGGTGTTGAAAATTATCATGTAATTACGGTATGATGGAGACAGGTATCCTTCGGCGGCGTTTGCCAGAAGGTGGAGCTTGTTTCGGGTTCTCCTTTCTGTGCCCGGGC
>JBDRLK010000067.1:0-2534 GCA_043813155.1 Pseudomonadota bacterium
GCTGGGCCGCGCCCCGCTCAAAAAGATCGAGAAACGATTGAGATCGATGCTCGGGGAAAGGCGATTCTCCCACCGCATGAAACAAACAATAAAGCTCCTCCTTCACCAGGACCGCTGAAGCGCGGATCGCGGTTCCCCGTGCACCCATGAAGCTGCGTGCGCTCGAAAAGCAAAGAGGGGGATCGTGTTGAAGCGGCCGGATTCCGGCCGCCGGCGCCATCGGCGCCCCTGCGGCCGCGGCGGCCGGCTGTGCTTCGCCGTGAATGGAGCCTTATCAACCCTTCCACCCGTCAAGACAATCCCTTGTGACGCCGCACATTGAGTGCCTTCCATTCGAGAAGCGGCTGGCGTTGTATGCGCTGTCCGAGGGCTTCATCATCGGTCAGGATCGAAGAGTCGACTACTCCCTCGTCCATCAGAAGATCCAGGAACTCCCGTTCGCGGTCCGCGAAAGGCAGCACGGCGGACAAGCCTTCCCGGCACTCCTCCACAAGGCGCAGCCCAAAATCCACTGACTTCAATTGGACCTCCGCCACGTTGGCGCGCAGCGTTGGAATCAGCTGGTTGGCCAACCCCGCGGCATCGAAGTCCACATCGGCGGTCGAAACCGTCCTCCAGTCCTTGCGGCTCATCGCTCCGTAGACGACGAACCCGATGCGAAGCCGATGGGGCTCGAGGTTTTGCGTCCGGAGAATCCGATGGCTGTCGAACAGGTCCCTCGCCTGTCTGCGCGCCAGCAGCGCCACGAGCTTGCCGGCTGCCAGCTCGTGGTGATCCAGCACGGGAAATCCCGTGGCACGCCAGGTCCCGACGGAACGGGAGTCGCAAGTCGTCACTTGCCATAAAGGGACGCGGAGCATGAAGTTGATGTCGACTTCGAGGTTGGCGCTCTGACCGAGGGCGCTCCCATAGCGCAGCAACCATTTGCCTCCTGCGTGCTCTTCAGGCGCCCGTCTGACGGTAAACCCCTCTCGCGCGAAGACCGACTGAAAAGCCTGCTCGATCCCTGGACGTTCGGCGAGCATGGTGTCCCGGCTCTCGGCTCCCACGTAGTTCAGGTCAATATCGACAGACAGCCGCGGGACGTTGAAGACAAAAAGGTTCAAGGCGGTTCCGCCCTTGAGGGCCAGCTTACCCTTGAGGAAGGGGTGACTTCGAATGGCGTCGAGCAGCCCAAGCAGGTGCGCGACCTTTTCAAGCACGTCCGGTCTGAATCCGGTTGCTTCCGCTTCCGCGGCCGGCTTCTCGGGAGAGATTCTCATGGGACTTCCCCCCATGCCCGCTCAAACACTTCCCCGGGCACCACCAGGTTCCATTCCGTCACCATTACCATGCTGCCGGGTTTCCGGTTGGCGCGGTCCAGGTAATGAGGCTGGCGCGGCTTCAGGTCATGAAGCGTCTTTAAGTGCCGGTCTTCCACCATCAGTGATTCACGGTGCTGATCGAGGAAAAATCCGACTTTCGCTGCAGCGGTCGCATTTGCGAGCAGGAGTACATACTCTACAACCTGGTCGAGATCGAAGAATTCGACGGATTCCAAAGACCGCCAGATCTCTTCCCAGCTTCCCGAAAGGCAGGGACGATCCAGGACATCCACCAGGGTCCGCTCCAGGCTTGCGACTCGAAGCTCCATGCCTGCTCGCTCACCGGTTGAAACGCCGAAATCTCCCTTCTGCGCCCGGACGAGGGCCTGCGGAAATCTCGCACCGCGGAAAACATGGGAGCGGAATATGACGGGGCTCAATGGACGGGATGCTGAGTAGGTGAAGCATTCCTGGACCGAATAGGCCCTCCCGTGGTACTCGAGCGCCGTGTGATACGACAAGACTGCATCCGGGGTCAGCTTCGCGGCTAAGAGGAATGGATCGATCGGATAAGAATCGGGATCAGCTCCAGCGGGGATAACTGCATACAACCCCCGCCGCACCCGAACGACCCGCCCGGCCTTCCGGTGGTAGGCCAGAAGAGCCTCCTTGGCCCTTTCGCCGGCCCCGCCACGGGACGAGAGGTGCCTGGCCAGCTCCTCTCCGGTGAAAACCGCGTGTTTGCGGAAGAATTCATCATGCTTCATTGCAGGTTTCCTTGATACAATTTCTATTAAACCATAAAAACAATATGGGTTATTCGCATGATTGTCAAGCCTGAGTCCGGCAAACATGACAATCAACCCTGTAACACATCTATTATCATGGGTTACTCGCATGCTTGTCGGGCGCTAATAAACCTGCTCACAGGCGCTGCTTCCACGCCGACGAGCAATTGCCATGGCTGTGCTTCGACAAGACTCCCTGCGCCCGAAAAGCTCATGATGGCTTCCGTGGAAAAGGAAAGCACCCGGCCGGTGCCCGGCCGGCATCGGCGCACAGCGCCCCTGCGGCCGCGCCGCATGAAGGAAGTTTTATCGAGGCACCGGTATCTTTCGCCGTGAATGGAGCTTTGTCGAGGCAAACCCCTCTCCCCACAGCTTCAAAGATACGCTTTCGCCCACCCCCGAGGAGAAACTTCAACAGGGGGACGGCCGGGCCCCGTCCGCC
>JBDRLK010000068.1:0-9026 GCA_043813155.1 Pseudomonadota bacterium
CGCTGCCACTCCTCATCGTCATCCTCGTATCGGCATCGCCCGTCCGGGAACACCATGATGACCTTCTGCATCCTCTCCTCCTTCAGGATCTGGTTGGATATCATGTTGTTTCCGAAGATGATGGCTGAGAGAACGAGATCGTTGGGTTCCTGGCCGTAACCGTGAAGGAAGTAGACGACAGGGTAATACTCGTCGAAATTCTCCTCGTTGTAATAACCGGGCGGCAGAAAGATCGAGACCTGGCTGTGCCTGTCAACCGCGTGGAAATCGATCGTGAACAGGTACTCCTCGAGCTGCTGAACGGAGTCCTCCCTGTTCCCCCCCGGCCAGCGGGAGCTCATCGCCATGGTCGCCGTCATGAGCCTGTTGAGAATCTGCGACGGCGTGCCCACGTGCCCGCCGTCCCCCCTCACGAGGGCCTCTTCGTCCGCGTCCGGGTCGCCGTAGATGATCACGAAATTTTTCCCCATGATCCCGTTGTAATCGACTCTCGTGGAATCATAATGGTACTCGTCGTCGCTTCCGTAGAGAGGCGCGAAATTCCTCCACATGTTGACGTCTTGCCCTCTTTCGTGGACCGCTCCCATCATGGCATTGATGCCCGGCGCGAAGTCGAAAAGGTCCCTGATGCCGGCATCGGCCATGACGTCCAGCCGCAGCAGTTCCTCTTCGCTCAGGCCTCTCAAGATATGGTACGCGTCGTGTTCCCAGAAGTTCAGCACGTTGGGGCTGTAATCGAACTTGCCGTTCCCCTCACCGTAGTCATAGCCGCCGTCGCCCTGCTGCGGCGTTTCGTCAACCCCGTCGAGGCCGTAATCGAGATAGGGCTCGCCTTCGTCATAGAGATGATTGCCCTCTTTGCCCCCGGGGTTGAACTGGTAATCAAAATCATCGCCCTCCGGGTCGGGGTTCGTTTCAGCGTCGTAGCCGTCCTCCATGGAGCTCGGCGCTGCGTCCGCGCCCACGTCGTCGTACGGCTCGTGGGGCTGTGAGATGACGGGCTCGGCCTCATCCCTCTTTCCATTGTCATTGACGTCCACGGCAAGGGCGATGTCGAGTGGATAAAAATGATCGCCCTCCGGGTCCCACCTTCCGATGTCCCTGTTGCCTTCGCTGTCTCTCCATTCTGCGCCGTCACAGAACGTGATGACGGGGAAGCTTCCGTCGGGATTGTATTTTCTGTCATAAAACCCTTCCAGCCTGAAGGCCCCGCCCTCGCTGCATTTTTCGGATTCCGATTTCTTGAGCCACTCTTCGGTAACGCCCGGCGGAAGATAAGTGGAATCCTCGTTGTACATCCCGGGATTTCCAAAGGCCCTGGTGATGTCCCTGAAAATCTGGCAGTAATCCTCCCTGTTGAAGGTGCCGCCCTGGCCGTCCCTCCCGTCCGGGTAGTACCAGTGCTCGAAGTCCTGGCTGAACTCGAACATCTCGGACGGCGGCTCGACAGGGCAGTGCTCCCCGATGTCTCCCTCGGTGTCTTCGGCCGTGCAGAAGCCTCCCAGGTGGTATTTTGAAATGTAGTTCAGCATGGCGGTCCAGTTGGACGGCCCTCCCAGAGGGCTCACGAAATCGAACTCCTCGTGGTTTCTCAGGCCGATCAGCGTGGCGCCCAGCGCGCCCATGCTTACCCCGGTAATGCCGCGGTACGTGAAACGCCTCTTGAAGCTCCTCTTCCCGGCCATGGGGTCTATGGCCGCCTGGTACGTCCCGAACCTCGGCGACATGAAGGAAATAATGGCGCTGCCGCCCTCGACGTTGACCCACTTGTCGGCGACCATGACCTTGCGAGGCGAAACGCCCGGGCCCGTGTAGAAGATCGCAATATGCCCCACGGACGCTTCCTCATGGATAAGGGAGGTGTTGATGGGAATCCCGAAATCGATTTCCCTGAAGAACCTCTTGTGCACGGGCGAAAACTCGACCGCGGGCCCCAGGGCGACGTAGTCTCCCGTAACGATGTCGTCACTGCAGGATATCGTGACATCGACATCCTCGAGAGTGTTATCGGACGGGAATTCAATGAAGCTTCCCGCCAGGCCCTCATTGCCGGACGAATCGGGGACTTCGAGCCTGTCTCCCTTTCCCACGCCCTGCTGCGCCTCGCCGCTGCACGCGTAGTTTTCCGCGTCCACGAGCACGGGCAGGTCGGCCTGGAAATTCCCGACGGAGTTTCCGTCGTACACGGCTGAAATCTCGGTGTCCACGTTTTCATTCGCCGTTACCGTCACGGTCGCGAAATGGGCGCCGGGATTGAACACGGCCGCATCGGGGTCAAAGGAAACCTTCGCTTCATCGCCGTCGGCGATGGAGAGCTTGAAGGCTATCGGGAAAGGCGGCGACTTTTCGATCCGCAGCCTTACCTCCCTCGTGTCCCCGCTCTTCATCGACACCCATTCCGGCACCCAGCGAACCTCCCCGGGCCATCCCTCCAGCCCGAGGCAGGCGGCGGTGTCGGCGGTCAACTCGAGATATTCCTGGTCGCTCGCGGGCGCTGAGGCGGATTCACACCGGTCCAGGCAGCCCGAGAGCGTTGTCTCGTCAATTCCGCTATCGGACAGGCAGTACGCGCCGAATGACGCCAGGTCCTGCCCTCCCTCGCAGCTGAATTCGCCGGGAAAGGACTCGGGCAAAATGTAAACACATTCGCCTCCATACCCGGCCGGCTGGCGCGAGGCCACGCACGCGCTGATTTCCTTCCACAGGTCTTCGCATTTCTTTTCCTTGCTGTCGCAGCCCGATGTTGAAACCAGGAACAGGGATATCAGTACCACTACGGTTTTATGGTGCATTACTGCCTTCCTTTCTTGCCATAACGATATTGCCATAATCACTTTTTTTCAACACTTTATCTTAAAATAAGCCTGAATCCCCCTGTTATTCCCCTGACCCGGCCCCGGCCGGGATGTTTCCGGCTCCCGGCTTCCGGCTTCTGACTCCCAACTCCTTTCTTCCGATTGACTTTTCCCCCCGCTTTTGTATAAAATTCTGCCCCATGTACGAAACATCAGACATAAGAAAGAACCTCAAAATCAAGATGGACGGCGAACCTTATGTCGTGGTCGATTTTCAGTTCTACAAACCCGGCAAGGGCCAGGCCTTCACGCGAACGCGCCTCAAGAACATGATCACCGGGGCCGTCCTCGAGAAAAACATCCGGTCCGGGGAAAAACTCGAGGAAGCCGACCTTGTCGAACAGAGGCTCCAATTCATGTACGCCGACGACTTCTACCACTTCATGAACACTGAAACCTACGATCAGATCGATCTCACGCCGGACCAGGTGGGCGGTGCCAAGGATTTCCTGCTCGAAAATCTCAAGGTCGAGATCCTCTTCTTCAACGAAAAACCCATCGGCATCACACTCCCCACGTTCGTCGAGATGGAAGTCACTGAATCCGAGCCGGGAATCAAGGGAGACACGGCAACAGGCGGGACAAAGCCCGTTACGCTCAGCACGGGAGCCAGGGTCCACGTTCCCCTCTTCATCAACCAGGGCGACTGGCTCAAGATCGACACGAGGACGGGTGAATACGTCGAGCGCATAAAAAAATAGTCCCCCCTTCATGCAGCAGGATAATGAAAAAATAAACCGGCTCCTGAAATTAAGAAGCAGGATAATCTCGGCCATTAGAGAATTCTTTGATTCCGCCGATTACGTGGAGGTCGACACGCCCTCCCTCGTTTATAACCCGCCCGTCGATGCGTACATCGACCTGATCGAGGCGGCCGGGCACCGGTACCTCGTTCCATCCCCCGAGATCCAGATGAAAACGCTCCTTTCCCGAGGCCTGGAGCGCATTTACCAGATAGGCCATGCCTTCAGGGACGGGGAAGCGGGGCCGTGGCACAATCCTGAATTCACGATGCTCGAATGGTACAGGGTCGGAGCGGACTACAGGGACATCATGGATGAAACGCAGGAGCTCGCCGCGCGGGTCGCTTCGCTGACGGATACCCCTGTGAGTGTTCCCTTCAGGCGCGAAAGCATCACCTCGGTGTTCACGCGTGCGGCAGGCTGGGACCCCTGCAGCTGCTGGAACGAGGACAGGTTTTTCAGTGACCTCGTCGGCCGCATAGAGCCCGCCATCAAGAGCGAAGAAGCCGTTTTTCTCTACGACTACCCCACGCCCGTCGCAGCAATGGCGGAAGTGAAGACCGGCAACGGCACTATCTGCGAGCGATTCGAGCTGTACCTCGGCGGCATCGAGATCGCCAACGGTTATACCGAGCTGAAAGACCCGGCCGAGCAGAAAATGAGGTTTTTCACTGAAAACGAGCGGCGCGTGGGCATGGGCAAACCCGCCTACCCTGCCGATGAAAGCTATATTTCAACACTGCAGGGCGGGCTGCCTCCCTGCGCCGGCGCAGCGCTGGGAATAGACCGGATCGCGGCATTTTTCCTTCAGACGGACGGAATCCGGGATGTCATGACGTTTCCGGATAGCAGCTTGAGGTAGTTGAGAAAGGAGGGGATGGAAAGAACTCAGTGCACTCCACCGCCGATGTAATCCTTGAAAACGGAAGCCGGCCTGAACACGACCGTGTTCTTGGCGGGAATCTTGATGACGGTCTTTGTCCTGGGGTTGATGCCCTTGCGGGCTTTTCTCCTCTTCTTTGCGAAAGTCCCGAAGTGGGGATAAGCGAACTTGCCTTCTTTCTTTACCGATCTCCGTATTTCATCGAACACGGTATCAATAATCATCGTGATGGTCTTCTTCGTGATGTCGTTGGGAAGCGTCTTTATCTTGGCTATCTTGTCGATCAAGTCTGCTTTCGTCATGGATTATCCCTCCTGGTAATACTGAAAATTTTTAATGCAACCAAAGTTTTTGTCAATAACATTCTTTCAAAATCACGGGTTATTTTTATGACGTCTTATCGACAGTAAAACCAATCGTCGCAAGGAGTAAAACTCTTACGGGTTTGGCCTGTTCTTGTCAATACAATTTGTAAAAAAGGTAAAAGAAACACCGCCTTTGGACATTATTCATCTTGACTTTCACCGACCCGAAATGTATTGTCACAATAAATAAAAGCGAGGGAATTTTTTTGCAGGCTCTCACGAAAAAGCAAAGCGTCATATTCGACTTCATTAAGTTGTACTGCACGCGAAAAGGCTATCCCCCCACGATAAGGGAGATCGCGTCCCACATCGGCGTGAAGAGCACGAATGCCGTTCACAACTACCTCAAGATTCTCTACAGGAAAGGCTATCTCACGAGAGAGGACATGAAATCGAGGACGTGGAGGCCCGTTGAAAACACGGGGGCGGCATCCACCGTCTCCATTCCCATCCTCGGCAACATCGCGGCCGGAAGCCCCGTCCACGTCGAGGAAAACAAGATTGGAGCGCTTCAGATAGACGCATCACTTGTCGGGCGGGGCGAGAGAATCTTCGCGCTCCAGGTCAGCGGAGACAGCATGGTTGAAGCCGGGATACACGACGGCGATTACGTATTCATCGATCCGGACGGCGACATCAGGAGCGGGGACATCGTCGCGACGATCATTGGCGACGAAGCCACGATCAAGTATTACTTCATCGAGAAAAACGCGATCCGGCTGCAGCCCGCGAACAGGAACATGGCTCCCATCTACGTGAACCTGAACAAGAGCAATCAGATCGAAACCATCATCGCCGGAAAAACCATCGGCGTGTACCGCAAACTGTAAATTTCAGATCACGCAGCGCGTGATCTGAAATTTATGCCATGAGCATGCCGCCCACCCACATGGCCATGCCGAGAACGAAGAACGCCGCGCTTCGGACAAGAGGCGTTCTCCTGATCTTCAGTGCAGCGTCGAGCCCGCTGAAGATGAAATACATGACTGATCCCACCCAGACAAGGAGCCCGGCGATCAGGACCAGCGACCATGCCGGGTCCGGCTGCGTATCGCCTTGCAGCGCGCTGTAATGCATGCGCCTGAGCTCGTCCTTGCTCTTGTCCAGGAGGGCCTTGGGATGGGGGCCTTGCGCCATCAGGATCGAGATCCTCTCGTTCGCGTCCTTCAGCGCGGCGGGATGCGGCGTTGAGAAGGATCTCGATGCGAGAATAGAGGATCGGATGGCCCTGTACGATTCGAGGGCAAGCCCCCTGTCATTCCCCAGTTCCGCCTTCCTGGCGATCTGCCACAATCGATCGTAGGCCTTGTCCACGTACGGGTTGAACGGGGCCTGCCACGATACGCACGTTTTCAGGTAATACACGGCATCGGGCATCCTTGAGCGCGAGATGGCCTCCTGCGCCGCGAAAAAGGTCTCCTGTGAGCCATGGATGGCCCTTGCGTAGGCAATGCCGAAGAACAGAAGCACCACGGCCGTTGCCTTGAGGACCCAGCCGAGGATCCCTTTTTTCATATGAGATCTTTTCTGTTGAATATTATCATGGCAAGGAGGAGACAAACCATTGCATAGAGCAGCCCGTAACCCGAGACTTTCAGAAGGTAGTTCATTTCGATGAAATGCTGGTGGACGCTTACCCACTGTTCTCCTATTGCCCGGCCGGAAGGATAGAACAGGTAGCAGTTGGGAAAAATGTGAGGGACGAATGACAGCATCTCTCCCAGGGGGCCGACCTTCCCTTTCCTGATGAAGGTTTCGAGAAGATCGACATTCCTTCCGACGACAAAAACGCCCAGCGTCAGGATCCCCGAAATAAAGGGCGTTGAAAAAGACGAGAACAGAAGAGCGATGGACGTAATCACGAGGATCTCGATAAAAATCAGGTAGAGGCTGAAGACAACGGGCGCGCTCATCTCGCCGCCCTTGTAGTGAAGGACCGCGGCCATGACGACCGTCATGAGGATGATCTGGAAGGAGAGCGTCAGGTTCATGCCGAGATACTTGCCCAGGACGAACTGCCACCTCGACACGGGTTTGCTCAGTATGGGATAGAGTGTCTTGCGGTCGATCTCCTTGTAGAGCATGCCCACGCCAAGGATAATGGCGAGAAGCACGCTCATGATGGAAATGCCCGCCAGCCCGAGGTCGACGATGATCCTTTTTTCCTGGTGAAGGCTCAATTCCCCCAGCACCAGCGTGAGCAGGATGAATACGATGGCAAAAAACAGGATTCCGTAGAGGACTTTGTCTCTTACTGTTTCACGAAAAGTGTTCAGGGCGATGGCAATGACCTGGCTCATGATTCTACAGGCTTGCTGTATTTATGAAACGCTGTCTTCTCATTATTATAAAACCGCAGGGGCGCTGAAGCCCCGCTCGGCCTACTTGCACCACTTCAGCATCTTCCTGCAGTTGCCCGTGTTTGAGTCGGGCGGCTTGATTTCAATACAGTGCTCGAACACCGGTTTCGCTTCTGCTGTTTTTCCCTTTGTAAACAGGGCAAGCCCGTACCCGAACCAGGCCTGGGTGTCGTTCGGTCCCAGCTGTGTCGCCTTCTGTCCCCACGCGAGGACTTCGGGGGTTGGTTTTTCCTTGAATATGTCGACAAGCATGCTCAAGGCTTCCTGGCCGTTGGGATTCGCCTTGACCGACTCCTTGAGCCTGTCAATGGCGTCTTTCTTCTTCTTTTTCGCCATCAGGTCCCTGGCCTCGGCAAGGAGCGCTGCATAGGCTCCACCATCGGAGGCAACCGGCGGTTCCGGTTCCATTCCCTCCTCCGTGCCTTCGGCTGCTTCCTCCGTGCCTTCGGCTGCTTCCTCCGTCCCTTCGGCTGCTTCCTCCGTGCCTTCGGCTGCTTCCTCCGTCCCTTCGGCTGCCGGTGTTGCCTGCTCTTCCCCCTCGCCTTCCTCCTGCCCCGGCTGCGGTGCGGTTTTTTCGCCTTCTGTCGCTCCTTCCTCCTCTCCCTCCATTGGTGAGAGCTCCTCCATCGACTTTTCCATCAGGGGCTTCGTTTCAACAGGCTCGGCCTTCTCCAGCTTGTCGAGCAGCGTCAGGTCAGGCCCCTGCTTGAGCAGGTCCTTGCCGAAAACGAGAAACAGGACGCCGGCAATGCCGAGCAGAATAATCGTCCAGATGGCATAGGTAAGGCCTTTGGTGCTTTCCTCTTTTTTTCCTTTCCCGCCGAAGTCGAGGTCATCGAACGTATCGACAGGCTCATCACCCGTGGGCGCAGAACGGAAGAACTCCTTGTCTTCAACGCTGTAGGCTCCGGATTCGGACATTTCTTTCTTCTTTTCATCCTTCTTTTCCTTCCCGTCCTTCTCCCTCTTTTCAATCTCTTCCTTCACCTCGTTGAGAGAAATGGCCTGGACCATTCCCTTGCGAACATCTTCCTGCTTCGCAGGCTCCTCCTCGATGATCTGCTTGCCTTCCTTGCGGGCTTCTTCTTCCTTTTCTTCCTCCCTGCCTTCCTCCATTGCCTTTTCCTTCGCGGCCTTTTCCTTCAGCTTTTCTTCAATTACACCCGAATCGGAAACAGGGAACGTCCAGCGCGCCGTCAGCTTCTCCTTCAACGCCTCTTCCACGTCCTTCTCCTTCGCCGCATCGGCGGAATACATCCTGGCCGTGGGCGCCTCCCTCCCCTCTTCCTTCGGCTCTTCTTCACCCTTTTCAGCCTCTTCTTTCCGGGCCTCCTTCCCCTCCTTCAACTGCTGGATCTTCGAATCGATGGCGCTGAGCACTTCCTCCTCCACGCGCCCTTCCTTCATCCGGGCGGGAAGCTTCTCCTCTTTTGCCGGTTTCGATGGGATCGAGGGAGCTTCCGTTTTTATTGTCCCGGCTCCCGCCTCTTCCACTCTCTTCCTCACCGTATCCTCATCATCAGCCCCTTTCTTTTCCCTCACGCCGGCGGCCTTCTCTCCGATAATGACGCCCTTCTTCGGAGTCAGCTTCTCGGCCGGAGCATCGGGGCCCTTGCTGATGATTTCAACGGGAACCTTCCTGATCTCGACCTTGCCGATGACCTTCTTTTCAGCTTCGGCCGGGACTTCTTTCTTCTCTTCTTTCTCCTTCTTTTTTGCTTCTTTCGCCTCTTTCACTTCCGCATCTTCCTCAGCCTTTGCTTCAGCTGCTTCAGGCTCCCGTGCTCCCGCCTCCTCACGGTCCGGGGCTGCTTCAGCGG
>JBDRLK010000069.1:0-18014 GCA_043813155.1 Pseudomonadota bacterium
GAAAATCGGACAGAAGATCTTCGACGAAATCGACAGCAGGCTTGATTTCCTGCAGAACGTGGGGCTCGATTACATCACCCTGGACAGAAGGACCTCGACACTCAGCGGCGGCGAGATGCAGCGCATCAGGCTTGCAACCCAGATCGGTGCCAGCCTCGTGGGCGTTATCTATATCCTTGACGAGCCCAGCATCGGGCTGCACCAGCGCGACAACGACAAGCTGATCGCGACGCTCGAGAGGCTGCGCGACATGGGCAACACGGTGATCGTTGTCGAGCACGACCGCGACACCATCATGGCCGCCGATTACATCATCGACATGGGGCCGGGCCCCGGCATCGCCGGCGGCCACGTCATCGCCACGGGAACGCCCAACGAGGTCATCAGGAACCGCAACTCCATAACGGGCCGCTACCTGTCGGGCGAGATGTCCATCCCCATCCCCGGAAGGCGCAGGAAGGCCTCGAGCATGGCGCTCAAGCTCGACGGCGCCTCGACCAACAACCTGAAGAATATCGCGGTCCGCTTCCCGCTCGGGCTGCTGATCACCGTGACCGGCGTGAGCGGCTCGGGCAAGAGCAGCCTCGTCATCGACACCCTCTACAAGGCCGTCATGAACGAGCTTGAGGGGATCAAGGAGCACGAGGACAACTACAATCGCCTCAAGGGCATCCAGTACATCGACAAGTGCATCAACATCGACCAGGCCCCCATCGGCCGCACGCCGCGGTCCAACCCCGCCACCTACACGAAGGTGTTCACGGATATCAGGGAGCTTTTCGCCTCGCTCCCCGAAGCGAGAAGCAGGGGCTACAAGCCGGGGCGCTTCTCCTTCAACGTGAAAGGCGGAAGGTGCGAAAAGTGCCAGGGCGACGGCATCCTGAAGATCGAGATGCATTTCCTCCCCAATATCTTCATCACGTGCGAGGAATGCGGCGGCAAGAGATACAACCGTGAAACCCTCGACGTCACCTACCACGGCAAGAATATCGCCCAGGTGCTGGAGATGAGCGTGAGCGAGGCCATCGACTTTTTCTCCAACATTCCGGCCATAAGGTCCAAGCTGCAGAAGCTGGAAGAGGTCGGCCTCGGCTACATCACCCTGGGCCAGAGCGCCTCCACGCTCAGCGGCGGGGAGGCGCAGAGGATCAAGCTGAGCAGGGAGCTGAGCAAGCGCACGAGCGGCAGGACGCTCTACCTGCTCGACGAGCCCACGACGGGCCTGCACTTCCACGACATAAAGAAGCTTCTCGAGGTCCTCTACAGGCTCGTGGAAACGGGCAACACGGTCGTCGTCATCGAGCACAACCTCGACGTGATCAAGGTTTCTGACTGGGTCATCGACCTGGGCCCCGAGGGCGGGGAAAACGGCGGCGAGGTCATTGCCGCAGGCTCGCCCGAGGACGTTGCCATGGTCGAAAAATCCTACACGGGCCAGTACCTGAGAAAAGCGCTTGGCTCAGCCGCCAGGTCCATCCGCCGCGCGTCCGGCAACGGCATCCGCCGGTAACGGGCGGCCGGCAGCGCAAGGCAGGGCCCTTTACCCGGCCGCCGTGCCGCATAAGGGGAGGCGCGAGACATGAAACAGCGTGTTCTGAAAATGACATCGATGGGGCTTTTTCTCCTTGTCGCCGCGGCCGCCTGCGGGCCGCGGGCCCGGTTCGAGGGATGGACGGTGCGAAAGCAGGCAACGTCCTACAGGGTGGGCATGCTGTCGGGGGACTGGAAGCGTATCAAGGGCGTCGATGGAGACGCTGCCTTTATAAACAGCAGCACGAACGCGGTCATACTGGCAAACGCCAGCTGCGAGGACTTTCGCGACGCGCCCCTGGAGTATCTCACGAAGCACCTGTTGATCGGATACACGGAACGGGAGATACTCTCCCGGGAAAAAGTCATGTTGGACAACAGGGAGGCCTTGATCACCATCCTGACGGCGAAGCTGGACGGGGTGAAGGTAAAAATGGCCCTTTGCGTGGTCAAGAAGAACTACTGCATCTACGATCTTTCCTACGCAGCGCCGCCCGGAGTATTTGACGCGGCATTGGAGGAGTTCGATCGCTACGTGAAGGGGTTCGAGGTCCTTTCGGGGAAAGACAAATAGGATGATTTTCGCCACCCCTGTCTCCATGCTGCATTTCATCGGGGTTTGGCTCTCGCACCTCGGCGGCATGACGAAAATGGCCCTTGGGGCTTTCACCAGGATCATAACGGGCAGGATAGAGGTGCGCGAGACCCTCTACCAGGTGGACGCGCTGGGCGTGAAGTCGCTGAGCATCGCCCTCCTGACCGCGATGTTCACGGGCATGGTGCTGGCGCTCCAGTTCGGCCACACGATGGCGCGTTTCGGCGCAAAGGATTATGTGGGCAACGCGGTGTCCGTGGCCATACTGCGCGAGCTTGGGCCCGTTCTGACCACGCTCCTGGTCGGCGGGCGCATAGGGTCGGGCATGACGGCGGAGCTCGGCTCCATGGCGGTGACCGAGCAGATCGACGCCATAAAAGCCCTTGGCGCGGACCCGGTAACCAAGCTCGTCGTGCCGCGCGTGCTGGCCGTGTGCGTCATCATGCCTCTCCTGGCGGTGTTCGCGGACCTGGTCGGTCTTGTCGGAGGCATGCTGCTTGCAAAAGTGGAATTCGGGATTTCGTTTCACTTTTTCGTGGGGTCGATATTTGAAAGCTGCACGCTCGGGGACTTCTTTTCGGGCGTCGGGAAAACATTGTTTTTCGGCTTCTTCATAGCCATCATTGCGTGCTACATGGGGTTTACCACCAGGGGCGGCACCGAGGGGGTGGGCAATGCGACAACGGCAACGGTCGTCCTGGCCTCCGTGAACACTCTGGTTGCGGACTTCTTTCTTACGAAGATACTTTTTATTATTGGCGTATGAGGTGAAGGCGGATTGCATCATAGAGTTCAGGAACGTTCACAAGGCCTTCGGGGACAACAGCGTGTACACGGGCCTCGATCTTTGCGTGCATCGCGGTGAGACGATCACGGTCATCGGCGGCTCGGGGTCGGGCAAGAGCGTGCTTCTCAAGATACTCATCGGCCTGATAGAGCCGGATGAAGGGGAAGTCTGGTTTGACGGGGAGCGCGTTACGAGCGAAAAACAGCTTTTCGAGGTCAGGAAGAGGGTGTCGATGCTCTTTCAGGGCGCAGCGCTTTTTGATTCCATGCCCGTGGCCGAGAACATCGCGTACCCCCTCCGTGAGCATTTTTCGCTGAGTGACGCAGAGATTGAAAAAAGGGTCGCCGAAAAGCTGAGGATGGTGGGCCTGGAAGGCCTCGAGGACCAGTTTCCGGCCGAGCTTTCGGGAGGCATGAAGAAGCGCGTCGCCCTGGCAAGGGCCATTGCCACCGAGCCGGACGTAATCCTTTACGACGAGCCCACGACGGGACTTGACCCGATCAACGCCAACCGGATCAACCACCTTATCCGGCAAATGCAGCGCATGCTCAGTGTCACGTCCATCGTCGTCACGCATGACATGCAGTCGGCCTTTTCGGTCAGCGACAGGATAGCCATGCTGTATGACAGGCGAATTCCCGTGGTCGACACGGTTGACAACATCATGAGCTCGGCGATTCCGGAGGTAAGGAATTTCATCGAGGGGCGCTTCGAGGAAATCGACGCTCGCTACAAGAGAGGAACCAATGGCCAAGAGAACAAAACATAATCTGCGTGCGGGGATTTTCGTCCTGGTGGGAACGCTGGCCGTCTTCGCGGTGGTTTTCATCCTGGGCAGGGAGAACTACCTGTTCGAGGACATGGTTACGTACAAGGTAATGTTTCAATCAATCGGGGGGCTGAAGCCCGGGGCGCAGGTGCGGCTGGCGGGCAAGACGGTCGGCTCTGTTACGGACATCCGCTTTTCCCCCCAGCTCAAGGACAAGAAGATTCACGTGACCATCACGGTGAAAAAGTCCGCCGCGTCGAGAATACGCAAGGACTCCGTGGTCACCATCGGGTCGCAGGGCCTTCTTGGCGACAAGGTCATCGAGCTGACCATCGGCTCGGCCGATCTCGCCGCGGCCTTGCCGGGCTCGTACCTCGTCACGGAGGAGCCGCCCGACTATTTCCAGCTCCTGGAGAAAGGGCAGATCGTCCTCGACAGGGCGGCGGTAGTGGCGAAGGACATCGACAAGATTCTCACGACCTTCAATGAAAAGGGCGGGCCGGACAACCTGGCGGGCATTATCGCCACGACGGATAATATCATGAAGGAAGTGGAGAAAGGAGACGGCATCGCCCATGCCCTGATCTACGACAGGGAGGCATCGAGCGATGTGACAAAAATAATCAAGCACGTGAAAATCTCGGCCAGGAACATCAACAAGGGCTCGGACCGCCTGAACGGCCTCATCGGCAACGCGAACGTCGTGGCCAAGGACGTGGACAGCCTGCTCAAGGAGGTCAAGCACGGTCAAGGCACGCTTCACGGCCTGATCTACGACGATCACGGGAAAAAGATCGTCGCCAGCCTGGTGAAAGCCGCCGACGTCATCGACGACATCGTCCAGGCTATTCACGAGGAGGAGGGGCTCATTCATGCCCTTATCTACGACGACGACGCCAAGCAGGTGCTCGACGAGCTCGTGGTGGCGGCGCGGCAGATAAGGGAGATTACGGACACGATCAAGAAAGGCGAAGGCACCGTTGGCGCCGTGATCCACGATCCCACGATCTACGAGGACCTCAAGCTGCTGCTTGGAAAAGTAAAGAGAAACAAGGTCCTCAAGGCGCTCATTCGCTATGCCCTGGAAACCGACGAGAAGACGGACAAAAAGTACCATGTTTCGCCTTCCGGAGAGTGATGATCATTCTTCTTGAGTGAGAAGCGGCCCGTGGAAGTGGTGCACGAATCGCTCGTGCCGGCACAGCATTCGAACCCATTGTTGCAGACGCCGTCGCAGTCGTCGTCCAGGCCGTTGCAGGTCTCGGTCGCCGTCTCGCAGCTCGCCTCGCACGACCCGTCTCCATCCACCGAGAAGAATGACCTGCCCTTATAATCTTGATTGATTCAGCCATGCCAGATGTTAGATAATTGCACCGTTGTCCATCGACAAAATTAAAACCGGGCTTCATGGATGTGATTGGGCCAGCCTTTGGGTGGTGCGGCTCGGGCGTCATGGATGTCGAAACAGGATGGCCATCGACCATCCCTATTGCCCGGCCATAGGGGGATCAATGTCAATGCCGTTGTGGTCCGGATCAGGATAATGCCTGTATTTTCGGGATGGATGCAGTTTTGTCGAGGGACAGCTACGATACTTTCTTCGAAAACAGATCAACGAGCTGCTGCACCGTCTGGATATCCTCCGCCTCCTCCTCTTCGATCTTCACGGTCCTGCCCGCGACGCTCAGCTCCTTTTCCAGGGCCTGGATCAGGTTGATGATATCCAGCGAATCCGCGTCGAGATCGTCGACAAATGAAGCCTCCGGGACAACCCGGCTCTCGCCGACGGCGAGGGTATTGAGAATGACTTTTTTCACCTTGTCAAAGATTTCTTCCATTCCAGGATTTCCTTTCCGGCCCCCGGGTCATTTCCGGAAGCCTCACCGGGCCGCGCGACATGGTTCAATGATCTTCTTCAATCATCCTCCAGCGTGCTCGTGTCCCCTTCCGGAAGCCCCATCTCGCGTGCCTTGAGCAGGCGGCGCATGATCTTGCCGCTGCGGGTTTTGGGCAATGAGGTCACGAACTCTATCTCCCTGGGCGCCACGGCCGCCGCCAGCTTCTTTCGCGCAAAGCCCATGATGTCCCTTCGAAGCTCCTCCGAAGGCTCCAGGCCGTCCTTCAGCGAAACAAAGGCCTTGACCACCTCCATGGCGATGGGGTCGGGCTTGCCGATGACGCCCGCCTCGACCACCGCCGGGTGCTCGATCAGAACGCTTTCCACCTCGAAAGGCCCGACCAGGTGTCCTGCCGTGTTGATGACATCGTCGGCCCTCCCGACGAACCAGAAATAGCCGTCCTCGTCCACGCGCGCCTGGTCTCCCGTGATGTACCAGCCCTTGCGGAAACGGGAGTTGTACATTTCCGTGTTGTTCCAGTAGGTGCGGAACATCGAAGGCCAGCCCGGCCGGATCGCCAGGTTGCCGTCACTGCCCGGGGGCAGAGGGTCGTAGTTGTCGTCCAGGATCCCTGCCTCGATGCCGGGAACCGGTTTTCCCATGGACCCGGGGCGAACGTCCATGGACGCATAGTTGGCGATGAGTATGGCGCCGGTCTCCGTCTGCCACCAGTTGTCGTGGATTGCCTGCTTGAAAACCGGCAGCCCCCAGGCAATGGCCTCCGGGTTGAGGGGCTCTCCCACGCTGTTGATGTGCCGCAGGCTGGAGAGGTCGTAGCGCGCGGGGATATCGGACCCGGCTTTCATCAGCATTCTGATCGCCGTGGGCGCCGTGTACCACACCGTGACCGAGTATTTCGCAATCAGCTCGTACCATGCCCCTGCCTTGAAGCCCCCCTCGTGGATCAGCTGGGTGACGCCGTTGCTCCAGGGGGCGAGCATGCCGTAGGAGGTGCCCGTGACCCAGCCCGGGTCGGCCGTGCACCAGTAAATATCATCCTCGTGAAGATCCAGGACCCATTTGCCCGTAGCGTATTGCTGGACCACGGCCTGGTGGCAGTGAACCGCGCCCTTCGGCTTGCCCGTTGTCCCGGACGTGTAGTGCATGACCGAATAGTCGTACATGGATGTCTTTTCCACCTCATGCCCGGGCGAAGCCTCCGACATGAGGGCCTCGTAATCCTTGTCGCCTTCGGCAAGGGGATCGGGGTCGCGATTGTTTTTATTGACGACGATGACATGCTCGAGCTGCGGCAGGTCGGGGATGATCCCCGCGATTCGCCTGCGCAGCGCGGGCTGTGTCAGAAGAATTCTCGCCCCGCTGTCGAGCAGGCGATCCTTGACCGGCTCGGGACCGAATGCGGAGAAGAGAGGGCCGGCAACGGCCCCGGCCTTCAGTATCCCGAAAAACGCAATGTAGAGCTCCGGCAGCCTCTCCATGAAAATGAAAACCCGGTCGCCCCTTTCCACGCCCAGCTCCCTGAGCACATTGGCGAACCTGTCGCTTTCCTCCTTGAGCCGGCCGAAGGTGTAGGTCTCGGTCTCCCCTTTCTTGCCTTCCCACAACAGGGCCTTTTTGTCCTTTTTCGGACCGGCTGCGTGGCGATCGATGCACTCGTGGGCCATGTTGAGACAGCCTTCCGGCAGCCAGGCCAGCTCCTCGTGAACAGCCTCCCAGGAGGCGCCCCGGCGGGACTCTTCGATGTCCGCCAGATTCGGCTTTACGCTCATCTTGTCCGGCTCGGTTTTTTTTATGGCTTGATTATCCATGTTCAGCTTCCTGTTGCCACTGCGGCCCTGAACGTCTCAAATCCCGGGCCACTCGTACTTTCTCAGCACGAGCTGCTCGTACAGGTCGATGCCCGCGGCGCTGAGACGGGCGCTGACGATATTCTTTTTCTCATCGTCGAGCGCGAGCACGGCATAGCCTAATTCATCGAGGTAGCAAAGATCGGGCACGATCGTGCGGCTGCCCACCTTGATTCTCATGACCTTTTGGAGCTCCTCCATGGGCATCTGGTCGAAGGCATTTTCTTTCCAGTGATTGTAGAGGACCTCGAAGAGGTTGTAGCGCACGCCCCAGTAGAAGGATTCCTTCTGGGGGGCGATGAAAAGAGGCCTTCCCATGGGAAACAGGGTTTTCCCCGACACCGGGTTTATAAGAGACCCGAAAGCCAGCCACAGGGCAAGGACGCCCAGAATAATCGTGAGCACGGCGATGGGAATGTCCAGCCCACCCGTGCCGGTGGACGTCTTGACGATCCTGCAGATAAAGAGGGCGTCGATATCCAGGAGAAAGACGAACAGCAGGCTGCTGAAATACGCGAACCCGTAAGTGAGCACGGCGAAAATAATGAGAAGCGCGCCGTCTGCCGCCAGGATAACAGCGTGATGGGGGACCATGCCGTCGGCCATCACGTAGAGGCTCCACGCATTGACCATCCACAGGAAAGAGAAAGCCGTGAAGATCGTTCCCCCGAACACGTTCTTGTTGGCAAAGTTCATGAGCCCGCTGAGCATCTGGCACCCGGCTCCGAAAAGAAGGCACCAGACTGCCGCGGTCTTCAATCCCTCGGGCGTGTGCCCTTCACCGAAAGCAATGGGCGCAAGCACGGCGCAGCCGATGGCCAGCCCAATCAGGCCCAGGGGGGTGGGATTGCCGAAGATTTCTTTTTTCTCGATACCGATATCTACTTTTTTCAGCATGGCTCGATGCTCCTGAAATTTTGATTCAATGACAGGCGACTATAGCACCAAAACGGCGTCCATTTCAACCGCCGCGCCTTTCGGAAGGGCCGAAACGCCTATGGCCGCCCTGGCAGGGTATGGCTCCTTGAAATACTCGCCCATGACCTTGTTGACCGCGGGAAAGTCGGACAGGTCGACCAGGTACACGGTCAGCTTCACAATGCCGGCCAGGCCGCCCCCGGCAGCCGAGGCCACGGCAGCCAGGTTGTCGAAAACCCGCCTGATCTGCGCTTCCGCGTCTCCCTCGACCATCTTCATGGTCTCGGGGACCAGCGGAATCTGGCCGGACAGGTACACGGTATCGCCGGCTTTCACGGCCTGCGAATAGGTGCCGATGGCCTTTGGTGCTTTGTCGGTTTGTATGATTTCAAATGACATGATGACCTCCGAATCATGAGGGACACATAACGTGCTCGCACACGGCCCAACCGCTTGTCCGGTCCACGACGCAGCTCGCGCCGCCATCGCAGTCGTCATCGCTTTCGCAGACCTCGGGGTCCACGCAGAAATAGCCGGCTATGATGGGGCAGCAGGGATTCATTAGGGGCTTGCAGTACCCTCCCGGCCTCTCAACGCAGTCGAGCTGCGTCTTGCAGGTTGCATAGGCGCAGCTGTTTCTGAGCAGGCTGTAAACACCTTTCGGCAGGCAGAGCATATCTTCATCGCAATCACCGTCCTCGTGGCACTCGGTGTAGAAGCACATGTTGTGGGGCATATACACGGGCCCACCGCAGGAGATGTCTTCGTGGTAAAAGCAGCCGCCGTCCTCGCCGTCCGTGCAGTCTTCGCTGGTGCAGCAGTCGTCGATCTCCGGCGCATCGCATTCCGTTGCTTCCTCGGTCTCCGGATCCACGCAGGTCCAGTATCCCCCCGGCTCGTCAGGAACCCTGACACATGGCCTGCCGCCGCAGTCTTCACGCGACGTGCATTCCCCGTGCTCAATAATCGGAAGCTCCTCTTCCGGCGCATCGGCCGGCCCGTCCGGAGCCAAATCCTCGACAATTGTATCATCGAGCGCAACATCCTCTGCCGGGATATCGTCCCGCGACGCGTCGGGCGGAATATCAGCGGGAGTGTCCACGGGCGCATCGCCTTCCGCGGGAAGATCCGCGGCGTCCCCATCGCCCAGGGCGTCGCCCACGATCGACGAGCCCGAATCCCCGCAGCCCCACGCGAACAGGAACATGGGCATGATCACCGTAAACAATCTCATCAATGTCATTGTTCATGCCTCCCGTAGGGCGGCCCTTCAGGGCCGCCCGTAACGAGGTTGAAGCCGGCGGGGCTAAAGCCCCGCCCTACATGCAGAGCAAGCCCGGCCCTACCACCAGTCCTTGCGGCTTCTCGGGTCCATGAAAGCGCCCGTGTCGCGGATGGAAACGAGAACCTGGTCTCCCCTTGCCCTGCCCAGCGGCTGATCGCCGCTCAAAGCCGGGAGATTTCCCCTGCCCGAGTCATTGGATTCCTCGTACAGTGAGAGAAGATCCGGCTCCACGCAGATCCCGACGATGTGGATCGTGTAACCTTTCATGACCTCTTCATCTGCTCCTTCATCTCGAATGAATACCTGCGGCCGGCGGGCACGCCGACTCGCCCACGTACATGGAAGCCATGCATTTGTTGCACGGATCGCACTTTGACGCGAGCGCGGCGCCGCGCTTCAGGCGCGCGACGAAATCCGGCTCTCTTATGAGGGCCCTGGCCATGGCAACGAAATCAAAACCCCTTCCCAGCACTTCCTCGATAACGTGCAGTGAGCGCAGCCCTCCGACCAGGACGAGGGGAAGGCGCACCGCCTGCCGCACGGCCATGGCATCGTCCAGAAAATAGGCCTCCTTGAACGGGAAGCTCCTGACCATCATGCCCCCGAACAGGACGAGGCCGATCCTGCGCAGGGGGTCGTCCATGGCCGCCGCCATGTCCTTCAAAGGCGTCTCGCCCCGCATGATGTACATGGGGCATCTGCTGACAAATCCGCCGCTGAGAACGAGCGCGTCGGCCCCGGCCTGCTCGAGCATCGAGGCCGCCTCGACCGCCTCGTCGAGCTCCATGCCGCCTTTAAAACCGTCGCGAAGGTTCATCTTCACGAGCACGGACATGCTCCCGCCAGCGGCCTCGCGCGCTGCGCGCACAACGCTGAGCATGAAGCGGGCGCGGTTGCGAAGCGGGCCTCCCCACGCGTCGGTCCTGCGATTGGTGTAGGGGGAAAGAAACTGGCTGATGAGATAGCCGTGCCCGGCCTGGATTTCCACGGCATCGAACCCCGCCTCACGCGCCAGCCTGACGGCGGCGGCGAAATCCCGGACCATGGCCCCGATCTCCCAGGCCGCAAGCCTGCGGGGAAGCGCCAGGCCGAAAAGATTGAACACGCGCGACGGCGCAACGGGCGCCCCGCCCGCCACGATCTTGTCCGACATGTTCCCGCAGTGGCCCAGTTGGACGGACGCGCAGGCACCTTCGGCGTGCACCGCGTCGGTCAGCCTCCGCAGCCCGGGAAGAATTTCCGGCCGCATCCACATCTGGTGCGAAAATGTCCGCCCGTCCCGCGCCACCGACACGTAAGCGACCGTGGTCATGCCGACCCCTCCGGCGGCCACGGACCTGTGGTAATCGATCAGCGACTGCGAGGGCAGCCCGCCCGGGCTCATGCCCTCGAACGCCGCGGAGCGGATGGTCCTGTTACGAAGACTGATTGCCCCGATCTTCGCCGGCGTGAACACTTTTGGCGTGTCTTTTTTCATTGTGCGCAACGGGAGACTTAAGTCTCCCCTACCCCGGGGAATTTCATCTGCGGTCCTACTTCGAAAGCCCTATGGCCATGCCCAGGATGTTCATGACGATCAGGGCCCCGAAAAAAAGCACGGACATGGAGCTGACGATGGTTCCGATCACGGCCAGCGCCATGCCCTTATAGGTTTCGCTGTCCGAGTTGATGATCTTGATCGCCTGGATTCCCGTGATCAATCCTCCTATCGCGCATCCGATGGCCAGGTAAAAGCCCAGGAACGGCACGCACACCAGGAAAAACGAAAGGATGCCTCCCACGAGCGAAAGCCACGCCGGCCGCGGCAGTATCTTTTCTTCCATGCTTTTTCCTTCACATTGACGATGGTGTTGAGTGCCGCAAGCACCGCACGAGCGGCCCTGAAAGGGCCGCACTGCAGGGCTGCCGGCAGCGAGCTATTCCTCCAGGTCGCAGATGACGTAAGCCGGCGCCAGGAGATCCCGTGTCGAGTCCCCGTTGCCCGTCTGGCCGTAGTCGTTTTCTCCCCAGCCCATCGCGTGTCCCGTGTCCAGCAGGGCCATGGTGTGGTACAGCCCGCTCGCTGCCAGGCCGGTAACCCACCCGCCCAGGCCGAGGACATAGACCGCATAGGGCTCATTCGCATAACGCACACCGTTGCCGCACTGGCCGAACTCGTTGTCGCCCCAGCACATGGCGGTTCCCGTTGTCGTTAAAATGCAGTTGTGGACGCCCCCTGTATCCAGACCGTCCACGGTGTCCAGCTGGGAGCCGCCCGCGTCGATAACGGCGACCGGCGCTGTTTTCGGCGAGGTCTGCGTTCCGTCGCCGCACTGGCCGTCGGTGTTTTTCCCCCAGCAGACAACCCTTCTGCCACTGCCGCCTCTGCGCGCGCAGGTGTGCTCCCCTCCAGCGCTTACGGCAACCGGCGAACTAACCCCGACAACGGTAACGGGCATCGTCCTCGGCGACGTCGTGGTGCCGTCGCCGCACTGGCCGTTGTCGTTCCTGCCCCAGCACTGGAGGATGCCGCTCGTGGAAAAAGCGCACGTGTGGAACCCGCCCGCGGATATCTGCTGCACTTCCAGCGAGAGCCCGACGGTTACCGGCGTCCACTTCGGCGTGGCAACCGTGCCGTCACCGCACTGGCCGTACGTGTTATCACCCCAGCACTGGACGGACCTGTCCGCGAGCACGACGCAGGTATGGTCGTTCATCGTGTCGATGGCCTTGCCCGATCCTGCCAGGCCGGTCACGTCCACGGGCTCCAGGCTGTAGGTGGTTCCCGACCCCACGCCGAGCTGCCCGGCGTTGTTTCTTCCCCAGCACTTGACGCCACCTGAAGCCAGAAGCGCGCAGGCGTGCTCGCGCCCGGCGGCCACTGCCTGCACGTCGGAGGACAGCCCGATCACGTCAACGGGCTCGAAGGACACGCTTATGGTCCCGTCGCCCAGCATGCCCCAGGCGTTTGCGCCCCAGCACTTCAAACCCCCTCGGCCGTCGCCGTCCGGGTCCAGGAGAGCGCAGGTGAACTCCGCGCCAGCGGCAATCTGCCTGATGCCGTGAAGGCTGTCCTGGCGCGTCCCGAGGCAGGAGAAATCCTCCCGGCATTCGTCGTCGACCGTGCAGTAATCGCTGTCGTTGCAGGGCTCACCCGGTGGAATATACGTGTTCTCGGGACAGTTGGGGCCATAGCCCGGGCAGAGCTCTGCAATGTCGCAATCGCCTTCAGACTCCCTGCACACGAATGCGCTGGAGCGATAGCCGTCCCCGGGACAGGCAGCGTCCCTTCCCGTGCAGAGCTCGGGGATGTCGCACCCCCCGTCCGTTGCCGGGCGGCACACGAATGACGGGGACTGAAACTCGTTCGGCGGGCAGAAGGGGCCTTCGCCCGTGCAAAGCTCGGCAACGTCGCAGCCGCCGTCGGCCTCTTCACGGCAGATTTCCGTGCTGCTCACGAACTCATCGTCCGGGCATTCGGGATCATCACCCGTGCACAGCTCTTCCACGTCGCACTCGCCCTCCGCCTCTCGGCACACGTGCGTCCCGGGGAAGAGCTCGTCATCCGGGCAGTCCGGGCCGTCGCCCGGGCAGTTCTCGGGGGCGTCGCATCCTCCCTCGGGAAACCTGCAGATGAAAGACGCGGGCCTGAACATGTCGGGCGGGCATTGGGCATGCGCGCCGTTGCACCGTTCTTCCGGGTCGCAGGCGCCCCCGGATTCCCTGCACACCGTCCCCTCGTCCAGGAGAGGATGGTCACAGGCGTGGACGTCGGGATTGCAGGCGTCTTCATTGCATTTGAACTCGTCGATGCATTCATCATTGCCGTGGCACGAGAAGGTGCAGTCATTATCGCACCCGTCGCCGCTGACGTCGTTGCCGTCGTCGCATTCTTCGCCGTCGTCAACGTCGCCGTTGCCGCACAACGGGCTCACGTCCCCATCCCCCACATCCTCTTCCGAGCCTTCAGCGTCCACGATCTCAGTGTCTTCTTCATCATCGATCCGCACGTCACCGGCTTCCAGCTCGTCCGCGTCTCCCGCCGCGTCCTCGTCCGTCTCGAACCTGGCCGCGCATGAGATACTGAAAAAAAGAATTATAATAACTGAACATCGCATTATCATGGTTTTTCCTTTTTCGATTCTTCAGGCACGCCGAGGGCGTGCGGCACCATCTTTAAAACTGGCAAGCCAAGGGCAAGCAGCACCGGTGGTTTTATCACCCGCATACGACTTTGCGCGGAACCAGGAGCGGGCTGTCTTCCGTTCCATTGCCGCACTGGCCCGTCTCGTTGTTTCCCCAGCAAAAGACTGCTCCCGCGGCATTGAGCACGCACGTGTGATTGTAAATGCTCGGGGCCGCCTCGATCGCCCTGCCGCCCAGGCCCCCTGCCTGGATTGCCGCGGGCTGCGGCGTGACCGTGTCGCCCGTGCCGCACTGCCCGTCGTCGTTGTATCCCCAGCAGTAAACAAGGCCGTCGGTCGTCACCACGCAGCTGTGCCCACCGCCGGTATTCAGGCTCTCCACGCCGATGAGCACTGCGCCGGTGGATTTTACAACGTGCACCGGCACGAGCCTCGGCGTGTCCGTCGTGTTGTCGCCGCACTGGCCCACGTCATTGCGGCCCCAGCACTTGACTTCCCCTCCGCCATCGCCGATACGCGCGCAGGTATAATTGCCTCCGGCTGAAACCGAAACCGTGGCGCCGAGATGATCGACAAACACTGGATCAAGGACGGGCGTGTCCACCGTCCCGTCACCGACCTGCCCGAACTCGTTGTCGCCCCAGCAGTGCACGGCGCCTTCCGCTCCATGCACGCAGGTGTGGTATCCTCCCGAAGAGACCTCGTCGACATTTTCAGGAAGGCCCGTCACATCGACAGGGATACGCTTCGGCGTATCCGCTGTCCCGTCACCGCACTGGCCGTAGCCGTTGCCCCCCCAGCACCTGACACCTCCGCCCAGCAGGGCGCAGGTGTGCTGGTTGTGGGAATCAATTTGCCGAACACCGGACGAAAGGCCGATCACATTCACGGGCCTGGTGCTGAAAAGCACGGAAGTCCCGTTGCCGAGCTGGCCGTTGACGTTCGAGCCCCAGCATTTCACGCCGCCTGTCTCGAGAAGAGCGCAGGCGTGCCGTGCCCCGGCCGCTACGGCCTGCAGGCCGGAAGGCAGGTCCGCGACGTCCACGGGAGCGCTCGAGGCAATGGTCGTGCCGTTGCCGAGCTGGCCCAGGGTGTTGTCCCCCCAGCATTTCACGCGCCTGGCGCCCGAGCCGCCGACAGCCACCAGGGCGCAGCTGAAATCCCTTCCCGCGGCGACCTGGAGCGCGTCGTACAGCTGCAGCTGTATGAGCGGGCCCCTGCAGGAGCCGTCGTTCTGGCATTCATCGTTGCCCGTGCAGTACTTCCCGTCATCGCAGCGGTCGCCCGACCGCTTGTCCGTCCAGCCGTGCTGGTCACTCGCGCTGTCGCATTTCTGGCAGGTGTTTTCGGGATTGTCGTCCCCGTCCAGGTAGCAGACGGCATCGATGCGGCAGGCATCCTCGCTCAGTGGGTGGATGCAGCCGCCCATGCCGTCGCACACATCGTCGGTGCATTCCACGCCTTCATCGGTGCAGGGGTACCCGGGAATGTAGAAAGCATCACCCGGGCAGTCGGGCCCGTCGCCCGGGCACCGCTCAGGCGCGTCGCACTCGCCGGCCGAATCCCGGCACTCCTCCGCCGCGGAAATAAAAGCGTCGTCCGGGCACTCGGCGTTCACGCCGTCGCATCGCTCTTCAGGGTCGCAGAGGCCCGTGGATTCCCTGCAGACCCGGGAATCCGTCCTGATCTCGTGCGCGCAGCGATGCAGGTCCGGGTGGCAGAAATCCTCGGTGCAGACCAGGCCGTCGATGCAGTCATCGACTTCATGGCAGGAAAACGTGCAGTCCTCGTCGCAGCCGTCGCCGTTGACGTCGTCCCCGTCCTCGCATTCCTCGCCTCCCTCGAAGTCGATGAACAGGTCCCCGCACGCGCCGGGACGGCAATCGCCGTCAACGCAGATTTGCCTGGGGTCTTCCCCGCACACGGTCCCGTCGCGGGGGACGCTGTGGCGCGAGCATTCATGCAGGATGAGATCGCAGAATTCCTCTCCGTTGCAAACGTCTCCGTCGTCCGGACAGTCCACGGCCCCTTCGCATTTCCATTTGCAGTTATCCTTGCAGTCGTCTTCACCCGGCGGCTCGCAGGATTCGTCGCCTCCCGAATCCACGAACCCGTCCCCGCACCGGGATTCCAGGCAATCACCGTCCAGGCAGATGGACCTGGGGCCTTCCTTACACACAAACCCGTCCTCCTCCGGCTCTCCCGGCTCGCAAAGGTGATCCTCCATGTTGCACGATTCCCTGCCGTTGCAGGCGTCTTCATCCTTGCAATCCCCGTTGTCACGGCATGACCAGGTGCAGTCGTCACAGCCGTCGCCGCTGACGTCATTACCGTCGTCACACTCCTCGTCCCCGTCGAGCTCCCCGTTGCCGCAAAGCGGCTCGGCGTCAGGCTCATCGGCGTCCGCGGTGTCGCCCTCTGTTTCGTCCCCCGCCGAGTCGGAGGCCCCGTCGTCCGCGTCGCTCCCGTCCCGGCTCCCCGGCCCCCCGGAGCAGGAAAGAGAAAAACAAACAAGGACAATGAGAACGTAAATGGTCCGGACCATCAAACCCTCCTTGGATGGCAGCTGCACGCAAGCGCGGCTGCATACTCACATCAGGATTGCAGCGATTGTTACTTTTTATAATCGGAGTAGAGGTAATTTGCAATTTTGGAAACGATTTTATCCTGCATGGCGCGGAAGTATGATATCCGGCCCGCGGCCTTGTTGACGATAATGGAAAAGCATATGGTCTTTTTTCCCGACGGCGCAAGAACGTAGCCCGAAAGGGACGATGCGCCCTTGAGCGTTCCCGTCTTCGCTCTCACGTGCCTCTTCTCATCGTCCGACTCGAGTCTCTTGCTCAAGGTGCCGTCCACGCCGCCCACGGCAAGCTGCGTGAGGAACTCGGGCCGGTACTCGGGCGACCGCCAGGCATGGGCCAGCAGCCCGGCCATGGCGGCGGCCGGAATGACATTCGCGTCGTAGAGGCCCGAGCCGTTGCGAAACGTGATATTCGTCGTGTCGATACCCGCGTTCTTTAATAGATCGACGACAGCCGCCGCGCCGTTCTCCGACGTTCCGGGTTTGCCCGACTTCTCGGCGCCGATGACTTTCAGGAGCTGCTCGGCGTAAAAATTCTGCGAGTGTTTCCCGACCATGGGCAGAATACTGCTCAGCGGCTCCGACGTGTGCCTCGCCACGAGCGTGGCCGAGGAAGGCGTCTTGCTCTTCTTGATGCCGCCCTTGACCGCAATGCCTCTCTCCTCGAGAAGCTGCTTGAGAGCGTACCCTGCGAGCAGGGCCGGGTCTACGGCGCGTTTCGTGAAGACGGTCCCGCCGGAGCCGCTCGACACCGATCCCCACACCCTCACCTTCATTGTATCATCCTCCGCCTCGGCCGATATCTTGATGTCGTGCTTGCCCGACTTGGACGTTGTCGCTTCGTTGACCAGCCGGGCGTAGCCTTCGGGAAACACGGAAACGTCCGCCTTTCCCCCGGCCTGCGCCCCGGGCGCGACCCATATCTTCAGCGTGTTGGCGTTGATGCTGACGCCTCCCACCGGCGCACGGAACGAGCTCTGCTCGTCGGACTTCGGGTTGTGGTCGAATGCATAGGGAAGGTTCTTGCCGTCGAAGTACGTGTCGTCGACCATGATGTCGCCCATGACTTTCCTGATGCCTTTTTCCCACATGAGCGCCACCATGTCGCGCACATGCCCTGTTTCCAGGCTGGGGTCGCCGCTTCCCTTCAGGTACAGGTTGTCCGGCTCCTGCTTGCTCTTCGACTTGCCGTCGGCATAGACGGACGTTTTAAACCTGAATTCGGGCCCCAGGACCTGGAGCGCGCCGCAGGCCGTCAGCAGCTTGACCCCCGAAGCCGGGTTCAGGGCGACATCGCCGTCATGGTCGTAGATTTCCATACCCGACTCTGCTTCGGCCACGTGAATGCCCACCGCGGCGCCCTTGACCTGGGTTTCCTTCACGACCTTCCCTATCCGGTCGTGCAGCTCCTGGTACGGCCCGTAGGGTGATTCCTGCTGCGCCGAAGCGGCCTGATAAACCGGCACGAAGAGCAGGATAGCCGCTGCGGCCGTGACAAAGGGTGTAAAACCTGGTTTTGATTTCATCATTTTCTTTATAACCTAATTGCATTCAGGTGTCATTACGAAGGCAGAGATCGGGTGTTCGGGATAGCCTGGCGGGGTTTCTCCCGCCAGGCCCCCCGCAGATCCGGACAAGCGGATTTCCCGCATCCGGCTCCTCGGTCTACGGCTTCACTGCGAGCCTCAGAGAGGAATGAACACAGACGGCGCGCGG
>JBDRLK010000070.1:0-8010 GCA_043813155.1 Pseudomonadota bacterium
AGGAAAAATCTTTCTTTTCTGATGAATCCGGGCCCCGGCCGAGGAGGTACGCTGCGCCGCAGGCCAGAAAGATCGCTGCAGCCATGTATAACGTCTTGTTCATCCGCTCCATTTTTTCCTCCCTTTATTTTTTGCCCTTTAATTCCATTAAACTCTATTTTCAATAAAAGTCAATTACATACAGGGGTGACGCATCCGCGATCCCGGAGGCCGGCACCACGGCCCAACTCGCCGCGGCGATCGAGCACGCCCGGCGCCTGCGCATCGGAGCCGGGACGGACCAGAACCTCAGCTTCAACTGGATCTTGCCGCAGTACTTGTGAAGCAGCCGCGCCCGTCGCCCAGGCAGCATTCAAAACCGTCGTCGCACAGAGTGTCGCAGTCTTCATCGATCCCATTGCAGATCTCGTCGGCCGGAACGCAGTCCGACTCGCACGCGCCGGAGCACCAGATCTGACTCGCCGGGCAGTCGGAGGCGGGAGTGTCGACCGGCGCATCCGCAGGCATGTCGAAAGGCGCGTCCGGCAGCCAGCCGTAGCTGAAATCCAGTGAATCGGAGTCGCTGAACTCGGCCAAGGCGTCCTGGGCGTCTCCTTCCTCCTCCCAGCCCAGGGCGCAGGATGAGACGGCCGGCGCAAGCAGGACAACCAGGCAGATAACGGCACATCTATTCACTATCAATGATTATGAAGTCAAAATGGAATTTAATTAACCTGGATTCTCCATTTGCCGGTCGATATCCCGCGCGGCCGGGCGCTTTGTACATTTATTTTTTCTGAGGATAAAAATACCTGTGCCATCCCTAAACGACAAGATCCATGTTGATGCAGTTTTGTCGAGGCACAGGGGCAACAGCGCGATGAAAATTCCTGTCGCCATTGACAATCCTGCGCCTCGTCACAGGATTGCCTCCAGGCAGGTTTCTCCGACAGGCTCCTAGCTCTCGGCCGCCGTGAGAATCTCCACGAGAGGCGCGTAAAGGCATTTTTCGAATCTCTCGCGGTCCTTCGACATGTAGGCAATGGAAAAGCGCTTCGTGCAGATGTATTTGCCGCCGGCCTTCCGCGGGAATACAGCCACCAGCATGGTGGTCCCGTCCCCGGCCCGGAGCCTGAGCTCCAGCCGGTTTTCACGCACGATGCCGTCCTGAACGCGCCAGTCACCGATCCCCTGCGTGCCGCCCTCCCCTATCCATGCCAGCAGCGCTTCCGGCCATGCAGGGTCGGGCCAGGGTGCGGCCTCTATGGTTTCAAAAAACGACTCGCCTGTTGCATCCGGCGGTTTATCGCCTTCATCAACCTGGGTCGATACGGCATACTCCAGCACCCACTCCCTGCGCTCCCGCCGATCAAGCAGCCACAGGCGAAGGTTGTCCCGGCCTGCCTCTCCTCCGAGCTGAACCGTTCGGACGGGCCCGGCCCCGACTTCCAGCGCCGGGACCAGGTTGCGTGTCCACGCGCCCGCGTCCATGGGCGGCCTGCCGTGGATCACAAGCGTTGGAAGCGGGGCGAGGGCCATGGGGTGCGCCTGTTTCCCGCCGATCTCGAGCTCTCCCCTCCAGGAGAACCCGTTCAGGCCCGCGCCCCACGCGCACCGCCCCTGCATGTCCTCGCCGGCTGCCATCCAGCCGGAGCCAAAGCCTTCCCGCACCCTGCGGCCGGTCCAGCGCAGCCGCAGGTCATCGAACCCGTAGATGCCATGGCCGAGAACCTGGTCGATCAGGACATTGACGATCTTTTCCTCGAAAGGGTCGGCAATCCCCTCGTCCAGCCTCGTCAGCAGCGTGGGCAATTCCAGCGGGCCTTTGAGCGCGCCCGCCCGCAGGGGGAGGACGAGGGATCGCAGAAAATGGGCGGGATCGCCTTACATGAGAAAATACCCTTGCAATGAGAAAAAACCTATTCTATACTGCAACCGGTTCAAGAGACGGGAGAGACGAATAAGACCATGACCGATTTTGAAACTGAATTCAGGGACAAGCTGATAGAGGCGCTGAACCTCGAAGATATCGACATTGATTCCATAGCCGGCGACACGGTCCTGTTCAAGGAAGGCCTGCAGCTCGATTCCATCGACGCCATCGAGCTCGTCATCATGATTGAAAGGGATTATGGAATCGTGCTGACCGTGCCCGAGAGAAATCAGACAGTGTTCAAGAACTTCGGCGTCCTGTGCAATTTCGTGAAGGACAACATCAACAGGGACAAGACCGAGGAAGGCACGATCAAGCGGGATTACAAGGGCTGATACCGGCAGCTGCGGATCAGGTCAGCTTGCTCGCCACCGCGCCCAGTGAGTGGGGCAGTCTTTTCGAAGAGGACGGACCTTCACTCTTCAAGGCGTCATCGATTATAAAGCAGCACACGTCCTCGACAAAATATCTTCCATACCTGGTCAGCCGGATTGATTCATCGTCCGCCCTGACGCACCCGAGCCCGGTCAGGCTTTCCAGCAGCCCGGAAAACACCTCCAGCGCGTTCTGCCCGAATCTTTTCCTGAAGGCGCCCTGATCCAGGCCGTCCCTGATCTGGATGTTAAGGAACAGGGACCGGTACATCTGCTCTTTCTTTGAGAGCGTCATGTGCCTGGCAATGGGGGATTTGCCTCTTTCCGTCAGCTGAAAATACAGGGGCAGGTCCTCGTGCGTGTCGAAACACATTGTCCTGGTGTACGATCTCGACCTCGAGCCGAACGAAATAAAGGGCGTTTCCTTCAGCCAGTTGTACCTGTAGGGGAAGAACCTGTCGCTCGTGAAATGCCCGTTCTGCTCGTATCCGCCGGCCTCGATCCACTCCTGGCTGAGACAGATCATGGAAAACAGCGCGTCATCGTCGACAACCAGCTCGGGCCGCTCCTTGTAAAGCGCTATGGCCAGGGGGTTGACGATCTCGTGCCGCATGAACTCGACCGCGTCGGGTCGTATGCCGTCGAGAATCTCCAGGTCCTTTTTCAATCCTTCCACCGTCTGTCCCGGGAGCCCGAGCATCATGTCGATGTTGACGGGCAGGCCGAGCTCGCCGGCCCGCTCGACGATCATTTTAGTCCTGGACTCGGAGTTGGACCTGTTGCACAGCGAGGAGACCTTCGGGTCAAAGGTCTGGCAGCCCATGCTGATCCTGTTGATGCCCATCCCCATCAGCTCCTCGAGTCTCTTCGGGTTGGCCACGTTGTCGGGATGGGTCTCGCAGGTGATGTTGCAGCCTTCCAGCAGGTCCGCGCGTTCTCTCATGCTCTCGAGGATGCGCCGGATGTCGCTGTCGGGAAAGGCCGTGGGCGTCCCCCCCCCGAGATAAACGCATTTTACTTTCTTGCCCTCGAGCACGCCCGACCCTGCGAAATGATCGAACTCGCTCAGCAGGCAGGCGATGTAGCGCTCCTGCTGCTCCCTGTTTGACTTGTGCGGAATGGCGTTGCAGAAAACACACTGAGCGAAACAGAATGGAAGGTGGAAGTAGAGCATGATGTCCCTGTCCGCTTCCAGGCTGCCCCGTATGGCGTCGAAGAGCTCCTTTTCCATTTTCGGGCTCGTCAGAAGAAAGTTCTGCGGTATGGAGAAATCAGGAAAGCTTTTCGTATAGTCCAGCAATCCATAAAAAAGATTGTTTCTGATTCCGGCAAGGGTGTTATTGTCCATGTGTCTGACTCTTCCGCTCTATGGCCCTTCAGGGGGTTTGCTTGGCCGGACGCCGAGGTTTTTCAGTGCGGTGAGCATTTCCGCGTTTCTCAGGGCCACACCGATCTGGGCGCAGAGAATGGTCAGCAGCCTGATGTCGGAAACGCGGAAGGCCGCCCTCGCGCGGCTTTCCGTTCCGAGCACGCCCAGGAGCCTGTTTTCAAACATGATGGGCAGCGCCAGGGCCGAGCCGGCTCCTTTCAGCCCTGATTCGATATAAAAGTCGCATGCCGTGACATCATCGACGTAAACATGCTTCTTGGTTTGAGCGCACCGGCCGATGACTCCCTGCCCCAGGCCTATCCTGATGCCCACTTCGGTTTCGTCGGGATTGGAATGCGCCTTGAGAACGAGCTTGTCCCCCTTCAGGAGGAAAATACCGCTGTAATCATAACCAAGGCTGTGTCTTACAAGGCTTACAATGGTCTCGAGCAGCTCGTCCAGCTCGATCTTTGATGCGATCTTCAGCCCTATGGCATGAAGCGCTTCCATCTCCCTTATCCTGGCCCTGGTTACATGCAGGTTGTGAATGGCAACGCCCAGCTGGGAGCCCAGGATGCTGACCACCCACACATCCTCTTCCGAAAAGGCGTCCTTTTCCCTGCTCTCGATCGTCAACACGCCGATGAGCCGCTCGCCGAAGATGATGGGCGTGGCGATCTCCGACGCCACGCCTTTCAGCCCCGAGCGAATGTAATACTGGACGCGCGAAATGTCATTGATGCGCACGGTCCTCCTGTTCTCAGCGCACCGGCCGATGATGCCCTCTCCCATGGATACTTTCAACCCTGAAAACAGCTCGGGGTGATGCGTCGTGGACTTGAAGACAAGCTTGTCCCCCTCCGCCAGGAACACCGAGATATTGTCGTACCCGAGCGCCTCCCTGGTCTGGCTCACGAGCATGGCCATGAGCTTGTCCAGGCTGGACGCCGACACGATCTGCAGGCCGATCACGTGGATCAGCTTCATCTGCTCCAGCTGCCGGGCCAGCTTGTCCTTTTTCCTGTCGAAAATCATCCTGCCGTTCCGCCTCGCCTTTTATGCGCAAGATCCAAGGCATCAAACGGATACCATTGAACCACATTTTCGCGTTTTACGCAATACGACGCCGCGGGCTCAATCCATCTCGTCATCGTCGCTGATGTAGCCGAGCTGCCTCAGGCGCTCGATCGTCTCTTCATCATAGTCCCTGTTTAAAAAATACTTCTCATGAAGCTTGTCCAGCCGGCCGCGCATTGTTTCCATCAGCTGAGGGTCATCGATCGCCTCGCCGCTCCTGACGTCTGTCAGGTATTCCTTGCCCACGCGCAGCCAGTACTTTGCGCTCCCGCTGTACAGGCACCGCTGGGCTTTCCAGAACGCCGCAGCGCTGCGCGTTTCCGTGGAAGGCTCTGCGTTGATGAGGGGGAGCATGCTCGCGCCTTCCAGGGTGCCGTAAAAAAGCGGCAGCGCCGGCCTCTCGAAATAGTCCACGAGCGTTGGAAAAATATCGATGACCTGAACCGGCTGCTCGACGATTTTCTGCTCCCGCTGCCCGGGCATTTTCACGACCAGGGGAATCCACAGCTCCTCCTGGCTGAGCAGCTGGCAGTGATCCCACCTGTAGTCGTTGTCACCGAGCTCCTCGCCGTGATCCGCCGTGAAGACCAGGATGGAGTTGTCGAGCTCGTCATTGTCCTCGAGGTACGAAAGGAGCCGTCCCACCTCGTAATCCACGTACCTGATTTCTTCATCGTATGCATTGATCAGGAATTCCTTGTAGTCGGGCGTGAGGTTTCTATTGCCCGGCCGGTGCACGTGAATTGTTGCTTTCCTCCTGTCGGGATCGAATTTATCCGTCCTGGTGTAATGCCCTTTGAATTTATCGACGGGGCGATAGGGATCGTGCGGATCGAAATAAAAAAGGAAAAGGAAAAACGGACCGTCCTTGTGTTTTTCCATCCACTCGATGGCCGCATTCGTTATGGACCAGCCCTTCCTTGCGCAAAGGTTGTGATGATCGCGCTCGCACTGCGAATCGTAGGCATCAAACCCCTGGTGCAGGTTCAAGCCTTGGGGATCGAGAAAAGCATGCGCCACGAACGCTCCCGTGGCATACCCCTTGTATCTGAAATACTCCGCGATCGTGATGTACTCGTTATGAGCCGGCACCTCCGACTTGTACTTTGACGTCAGCATGTTCCAGACGGCCGGACTGGTGCAGGGCGCCTGGGTCACGGCGTTCGTGAACAGCACGGAGCTTTTCGCCAACCCGTCGAGGTTGTCCGACGTGTCCCTTTCGTAGCCATAGCAGCCAAGGTGGTCGGCGCGCGTGGTCTCGCTCACGATGAGGATTACATTGGGGCTCTCTTTCCTGGTGGACGAATAGACGATCGCGCCCGCCAGGACCGCGGCCATCGTCCCGACGATCACCCAGACAGCCATCCTGGATTTTTCACTCGATAAAGGCATGATTATCCGTTTTTCAACTGGGAACTATATAATTTCTCATCCTAATCATCAAGTGCTTCGCGCGCTCCGCGGGGCCCCCGTCGGACAGGGGAGGCTTCAGCCTCCAATCCCCGTCGGGCAGGGGAGGCTTCAGCCTCCCGTTCGCCCTTGTTCGCACTTGAATTGCCGAAACAGACGTGTTTAAATGTTTTCAGGTAATTTCAGGGCACAGGGCAACCGGGGCATTGGGGGGCTCCCACGCTCGCGGGGACGGCAATGGGATCAAAAAACAAAAAAAAGCTCATCATCCTCCTTTCCGCGGCCGCTGTCGCGGGCCTGGCGGCGGTCCAGCTCATGCTGGCCCACCCCTGGGACAGGGACGGCGACGGGAGCTGGGGCATGCTCGCCGAGCCCCTCGACTGCGACGACAAAAACGCGAAGGTGCATCCCGGCGCCGGGGAAATCCCGCTCAATGGAGTGGACGAGGACTGCGACGGCTTTGAAACCTACCGTGGCGCCAACATCGTCCTCATCGTCATCGACACCCTGCGGTTCGATCATCTTGGCTGCTACGGATACGTTTCGGACACGTCGCCCAGGCTGGACAGGTTCAGCGAACAATCGGTTCTCTTTGAAAATGCCTACAGCCACGCGCCCTGGACGCACCCTTCCGTGGCTTCCATCATCACGAGCCTTCATCCTGTCGAGCATGGCGTGACCGAATGGAAGCACAGGATAAAGAGCTCTCTCGTTACCCTGCCGGAAGTCCTGCATGACGCGGGATACCGCACCGAGGCCTACGTCAGCCACGTCCTCTTCAAGCCCGTGTTCGGCTACAGCCAGGGCTTCGACGTCTACGACTTTTCGGTCCTGGATACGGGCAATCCGCACCAGATCGCCACGTCGGCGGAAATCTCGGACAAGGCCATCGATGCGCTCCAGAGAATCAAAGGACCCTTTTTCCTCTTCCTCCATTATTTCGACCCCCACCATCAATACCTTCACCATGAAGAGTTTGATTTCAGCAAGACCAGCGAGATCAGCAGGTACAACAGCGAGATCGCCTACACCGATCTGCACATGGGCCGCGTCCTGGACGAAATCAGGGAAAAAAGCCTGCTCGACAAAACCATAGTCGTCGTTGTCGCGGACCATGGTGAAGAATTCAGGGACCACGGGGGAACCCAGCACACCATCACCCTGTTCGAGGAGCTGATCCACATCCCCCTGCTCGTCCGGGTGCCCGGCATCGGGCACGAAAGAGTGGACAAAGTAGTGGTGGAGTCGGACATCGCGCCCACACTGCTCGATCTCGTCGGCCTTCCCATCCCGCAGCAGTTCACGGGAAAAGCAATCCGCTTCGGCCTCGGCGGCGTCGTGGCTGAAAACAGGACGGTGTTTTCCGAAACCCGGCGCGGCGCCGATATAAAGTGCATCATAAAGGACGGTTACAAGCTGATCCTGGACCAAAAGAGAAATCGAACCTGGCTGTACAACCTGCTCAATGACCCTTTTGAGCGAGTCGATCTGCTTTCCAGGAAAAGGGGAAAGGGGGCGGCCCTCCTGAACGACCTTCTCGCTTTTTATAAAAAATCATCCGGATCATCCCAGGACATCGAATTGAGCGATGAGATCATCGAAAGGCTCGAAAGCCTGGGGTACATGCAGTGAGAGTAAGATGCTGAAACAGTGCCGGATCCTTGTTGCCATGTTACTCCCGGTTCTGTGGGCGCCATGCTGCTCGCCCGGAGAAGAAGGGCGGGACGCGGCCCAGGACACGGGTGAAACCGATCAGGCGGCGATCGACGGGGAAGGCGACACGTTTGAGCCGGACGGGGAAGACGGTCCCGTTGAGCCGGACGTGGATGACGACGCAGCGGGACCTGACGGGGCAACCGATCCCGGGG
>JBDRLK010000071.1:0-5114 GCA_043813155.1 Pseudomonadota bacterium
CATACGATTTTTCCTTTAATAGCGGGGCTAAAGCCCCGCACTACATTCGCGGGGCTAAAGCCCCGCACTACATTCGCGGGGCTAAAGCCCCGCACTACATTCGCGGGGCTAAAGCCCCGCACTACATTCGCGGGGCTAAAGCCCCGCACTACATTCGCGGGGCTAAAGCCCCCGCACTACCCAGTTCACCATCCTACCCTTTTACGGGTTTCAGGTTCGTTTTCGTCTGTTCGCAGCGGCGCGAATACTTGCCGCTGCCGACCGTCACCGACCCGTACTTGCAGATATCGTAACAAACGCCGCACTGGATGCATTTTTCCTGGTCCAGCTTGTGGATCGTGTTCTTTGCGCCCGTGATGGCGTCCGAGGGACACTCCTTCGCGCACAGCCTGCAGGCCGTGCACCTGGCCTCGTCGATGTCGTACCGGATCAGGTCCTTGCAGTTCAGCGCCCTGCACACGCCTTGCTTGATGTGCTCCTCGTACTCCTCCTTGTAATACTTGAGCGTGCTCAGCGCGGGGTTCGGGGCTGTCCCGCCCAGCGCGCAGAGGCTCGCGTCGATAATCGTCCTGGAGAGATGTTCCAGGATATCGATATACTCTTCCTTGCCCTTGCCCTTGCAGATATCGTCAAGAAGCCAGTACATCTGCTTGAGCCCCTCGCGGCAGGTCGAGCACTTTCCGCATGACTCGTCCACCAGGAAATTCGTGAAATACCGGGCCATGTCCACCATGCACGTTTCCTCGTCCATCACGATCATGCCGCCCGAGCCCATCATGGAGCCCAGCCCGTTGAGCACGTCGAAATCCACCGCGGAATCGAAGTGCCTGGCCGGAATGGCCCCGCCCGAGGGCCCGCCGGTCTGGATGGCCTTGGCCTCCTTGTCCTTGAGGATGCCGCCGCCGATCTTGTACACCAGGTCGCCCAGCGTAATGCCCATGGGCACTTCCACGAGCCCCGTGTTGTTGACTTTCCCGACCAGGGAGACGATCTTGGTGCCCTTGCTGCCCTCCGTGCCGATGCCCGTGAACAAGTCCGCCCCGTTCTGGATGATGAGAGGCACGTTGGCCCAGGTCTCGACATTGTTCAGGTTAGTGGGCTTGTCCCACACGCCCTGCTCCACGGTGTGGATGAACTTGGCGCGCGGCTCGCCGATCTTTCCTTCCAGGGACGCCATGAGCGCCGAGCTCTCGCCGCACACGAAGGCGCCGCCGCCCCGGTTGACGCGTATCCTGAAGCTCAGCCCGCTTCCCATGATATTATCGCCCAGGAAGCCGTATTCCCCGGCATCCGCGAGGGCCTTGAGCAGCGTTTGCATGGCCAGCGGATACTCGTGCCTGATGTACACGTACCCTTCCGTGGCGCCGATGGTCCAGGCGCCGATGAGCATGCCCTCGATGACCCTGTGCGGGTTGCCTTCCATGATGCTGCGGTCCATGAACGCCCCGGGGTCGCCCTCGTCGGCGTTGCAGATCACGTACTTGGGCTCGCCCGGCGCGGCGCGGCACGATTCCCACTTGCGTCCGGCCGGGAACCCGCCGCCGCCCCGTCCGCGCAGGTTGGCGCGCTTGACCTCTTCGAGCACGTCCTCGGGCTTCATGGACAGCGCCTTTTGCAGGGCCTGGTACCCGTGGTTCATGATGTAGTCGTCGATCCTGAAAGGATCGATCCTTCCGTTCAGCCCGAACACGATCCTCTCCTGGTTGGCGTAGAACGGGATATCGTCTTCCTTTTCCACTGCTTTCTTCGTGACAGGGTCCACGTACAGCAGCTTGTCCACGATATTGCCCGATTCCACCGCGCTTCCGAGCAGGTCCTTGATATCCGACGGCTTGAGAAGCTGGTAGAACGTGCCGTTCGGCAGGTGAACCAGGAGAGGCCCTTTTTCGCAGAAACCGTGGCACCCGGTGCACTTGAGCGTCACCGTGTCATGGAGCTTCTTTTCTTCTATTTCCTTTGTAATGGCCTCGGCCACCTCCAGGGCCCCGGCCGCCCTGCAGCCCGTGCCCGCACACAGGAACAGGGTGTGGGGGGTGCGGACCGTGTTCGACTCGAGCCAGAGGCGATACGTATTGAATTCCTCGGTAGTGTGAAAAGGATTTTGCATGTCAGTTGCCCTTCCCTTCTTCTGCTTTTATCCCCTCTTTCTTCAGCTTCTTCACGATCTTGCCCAACGACTCCGTGGTCATGTGTCCGTGGTACTTCCCATCGAGCACGATCAGGGGGCCCAGCGCGCATGCGCCCACGCAGCCGACCGTTTCCATGGTCACCAGCATGTCCTCAGTGGTCTCGCCCGACTTGATGGAAAAATCCCTCTCGATCTTGTCGATCAGCTTGGGCGCGCCCCTCACGTGGCATGTCGTGCCAACGCAGATGGTGCAGATGTGCCTGCCCCTGGGCTCCAGGCTGAGCGCCTTGAAAAATGTCGCGATCCTGTAGATGCGCGTCACGGGAATGTCCAGCTCCTCGGCCATCTTCTCCACCCAGTCGCGGGGCACGTAATTGTGCTCCTCCTGGATGTCCTGAAGGATCATCAGCACCTGCGTCGGGTCCTTGCCGTATCTTGAAAGTATCTCGTCCAGTTTTGCTGCGGCAGCTGCTTCCATCTCTAGTCTCCCTTCTGCATTGCGGTTTGCACCAGTGATACTGCCACTTCCTGCGGCTGATTGCACTTTTCCTCGAGATCCTCGACCGTCTCATAGGTCAGGCAGCCCACGGGGCATGCGTCCACGCACGCAGGAAGGTCCCCGGCCTTTGTCCTTTCGACGCAGCCATCGCACTTGTACACCTTTCCGGTTTTAGAGGCGGTCCTTATGGCGCCGTAGGGGCAGGCGACCATGCAGCTCTTGCAGCCCACGCAGAGCTCCTCCTGCAGAAGGACGGGCGCCCCTTCCTCGGACCTGCCGAGCGCGCCCGTGGGACAGGCGACCACGCACAGGGCTCCCTCGCAGTGGCGGCACTCGATGGGCACGACACGCTTGCCCACCGGTCTGAACTCCACCCTCGACAGGGAGGATCCCCCGGCCCTCACGAGGTCAAAGAGATCGTCATAGGGAGAGTGCTCCACAGCGCAGGCAATGTGGCACCTCTTGCACCCCAGGCATTTTTCACTGTTGACGAAAATAATTCCTGTTCTCATAAATTTCCTCTATATTTTTGTGTATGGCTTGTAGCTGGGGGCCCTTGGCCCGCCCGTTTTCATTATCGATTCGAGGCACGCCGAGAGCGTGCAGCTACCCCCGAGCAGGCTACCCGCCAAGCTCGCCGATCAGGCTGCGCACGTGTTTCGCGGATTCAGGGTGGCGAACGACGAGCATGTCGCCGCCTGCCATGAGAACCGCGGAGGCCGTGGCGATCTCAAGCATGATCCCGCGCTCTTTTGCCTTGCCGAGCTCCGGAGCCTCCTCCGCAGTCTGCTTGGCCTCCTTTGTTTTCCAGACTTCCTTGCCCATGTTGCAGTACATGGGGAACTGGAGCCTCTCGTCCTGCTGAACGAGCGCGGCCATCCTGGCCCTCTCGATCACGGAGTAGGTGTACTCGAGGCCGTAGCCCACACCGCCCACCGTGGGGTCGATCAGGATATTGTTGTCCGAGACACCCAGGTTGCCGAGAAGAACGTTGAGCTGCTTGGCCAGGTTGATGTCAATGGGCGACGAGGCGATGGCAATGTGGTTATAGCCGATCACCGCGGCGCCGAGCTGCTTGTAGTTCCCCTCCTGCACGGGCCCGATCATGAGCTGCCTGTCCTGAATCGATTCGGCAACAGCCCTGAGCACTTCCGCGTCCTTTTCCACGTTCGTGCTTCCCCACACGGCAATGGGGACATTCACGGCGCCGGCGACCTTTTTCACGACTTCAACGGCATGAGCCGCATCGAGGTTCGACGCGTTCGGATCCGTTCCCGCGAGCTCGACGTGAATGAAGTCGGCCTTGAATTCGTCCACGCATTTCCTGGCCCAGGCGCCGGGGTCGGCGTAAACATCCTTGTAGATGTCGTTGAGGGCGCCCGCCCATTCGGTTGGAGCCGTGTCAGCGACTTCAAAGCCCACTTTTGGAGGATTGGGCATCTCGCCTTCGAACAGGTAGAAAGGATAGCTCGATGCGCCCCCCACCTTGAAACCCGTCTCGCCCTTGCCGATCTGGATTTCCCTGATCTTTCCCGTGTACGATTGTTTCGGAATTTCGACTCCCATGTCATTACCTCCGAAAAATTGAAAGGTGATTCATTTTTCTTGTCTGAAGTTTGCCAACTGCACAAAGAGAAAACGGTCAATTCTTGATAGAATACCTATGAGATCATGCAGGGGTTTTCCGCTTTTCGCTTCCAAACCCTTCTTCGGCGTGCCAGTAGCGCTCACCCGTGACAAGATACTTGAGCATGTCGCTGCGATTCTTGAGCTTGAACAGCCATTTGTCGGGGCCGGCAGGCTTTCCCTTGTCATAGGTCGGCCCGAGAATTTCGATGTCTTTTCCGGTGTGAGATTTTACTTTCATGCTTTTCTCCTCTTCTCTTCGCGTACCCCCGAAAATTCGACAGACAGCAGTTTCCCACCTAAAAACAGGCTTCCATAATGGCACTTGGATGACATTTTGTAAATAGTTTTCGCAAATTTTTTATTGCAATGCAATATAGTTATAATTCCCAGTATAACTATCTACTTGGACTTGATATATTCAAGTAATTTATCAACTGCCTGCAAGGAAATCATGTTATTTTCGAGGTCCATGAACGGAACCTTGTCTATTTCAGCTTTTTGAAGCCGCTCATCAAAGGGAACCTCGGCGGCAACCTCCAGGCCGGTGGCTTCCCTTTCTTTCCTGAGGCTTTCGTCCGATGCATCGTCCATCCGTCCCGTCCGATTGATGATGAGCGCCTTGTTTTTCACGACAAGCCCGAGCTCCTCGCTCAGATCGCTGATCCTCCCGGCCGCGCGCAGGGATGTTATCGTCGGTTCCACGACGATAAAGAGAAAATCGGCCCGGCCCGTGTTGTGCCGGCTAAGGTGCTCCAGCCCCGCTTCGTTGTCCACAACAACATAGGTGTAATTTCCACCCAGGGTCTCGAGGAATTTGCGCAGGACGTTGTTGATATAGCAGTAGCAGCCGGGCCCCTC